>DATJUS010000119.1:0-27134 GCA_035502175.1 Rhizomicrobium sp. | reverse complement strand
CACGGCGCCCGAAGGCTTCAACCTGCACAAGACCATCGCCCGCCAGCTCGAGGCCAAGGCCAAGATGTTCGAGACCGGCGACGGCTTCGACTGGGCGACTTGCGAGGCGCTGGCTTTTGGCACTCTGCTGGACGAAGGCTTTTACGTTCGCCTGTCGGGCCAGGATTCCCAGCGCGGCACCTTCAGCCAGCGCCATGCTGCCTTGGTCGATCAGCAAAGCGAGGAACGGTATTTCCCGCTGCAGCACATCGCCGAGAAGCAGGGCGTGTTCGAGGTGATCGATTCGCTTCTGTCCGAAGAAGCGGTGCTGGGCTTTGAATATGGCTATTCCACCGCCGAGCCCAAGGCTCTGGTGTTGTGGGAAGCGCAGTTCGGCGATTTCGCCAACGGCGCGCAGGTCGTGATCGACCAGTTCATCGCGTCCGGCGAAATGAAGTGGCTGCGCATGTGTGGCCTCGTGATGCTCCTGCCGCACGGCTATGAAGGCCAGGGGCCGGAGCATTCGTCCGCGCGTCTGGAGCGTTATCTTCAGCTCTGCGCGCAGGACAACATCCAGGTCTGCTGCCCGACGACGCCCGCGAATTATTTCCACGTGCTGCGCCGTCAGATCCACCGCCCGTTCCGCAAGCCGCTGATCCTGATGACACCGAAATCGCTCCTGCGTCACAAGCGCTGCGTCTCGTTCCTGTCGGATATGACGCCGGGTTCATCGTTCCACCGCGTCTTCCGCGATCAGGCCGAAGTCGTGCCGGGTGCGACGACGGTAAAGCTTGTCGAAGACAAAGACATCAAGCGTGTGATCCTTTGCACCGGCAAGGTCTATTTCGATCTGATGGAAGAGCGCGAGAAGCGGAACGAGAACCGCATCCAGATTCTCCGTATCGAACAGCTCTATCCGTTCCCGGATCAGGTGCTGGCGCTGGAGCTGAACCGTTTCCCGAAGGCCGACCTGGTGTGGTGCCAGGAAGAGCCGAAGAACCAGGGCGCGTGGACCTTCATCGCGCCGCGCATCGAAGAAACCGTTGCCCATCTGGGCGGCACGACAAAGCCGCGCTACGTTGGGCGGCCTGAGTATGCGTCCACCGCCGCCGGCCTGATGAGCCAGCACAACGCGGAACTGAAAGCATTCCTGAACGAGGCATTCTCGCTATGAGCATCGAAATCAAAGTCCCCGCGATGGGGGAGTCCGTGACCGAAGCCACGGTCGCGCGCTGGTTCAAGAAGGAAGGCGACAGCGTCGCGCGCGACGAGCCGCTGCTCGAACTCGAAACCGACAAAGTGACCGTGGAGGTGCCCGCGCCTGCCGCCGGTGCGATTGAGTCCATTTCGGTGAAAGCCGGCGACACGGTTCAGGTCGGCGCGATCCTCGGCGCCATCGCGGAAGGCAAGGCCGGCAACGCGTCCGTTGTTGCCGCAAGCAATCCCGATAGCGCCGCGCCGAAAGCCGCGCCTGCGCCGAAGCCTGCTGCTGCTCCAGCCGCCCCGAAGCCTGCACCTGTTGCCGCAGCAACCGTAATGCCGTCCGCACAACGCATCGCTTCAGAGAACAACATCAATCCCGCAACCGTCGCAGGCACCGGCCGCGATGGCCGCGTGACCAAGGGCGATATGCTCGGCGCCCTCGAAGCCCGCGCCGCGTCGCGCGACGTGAAGCCTGCGCCCGTGCACGTGCCCGCCGGTCCGCGCGCGAATGCCGACCGCGAAGAGCGCGTGACGATGTCCCGCCTGCGCCGCACCATCGCGCTGCGCCTGAAGGAATCGCAGAACACCGCCGCCCAGCTCACGACTTTCAACGAGGTCGACATGAGCCACGTGATGTCGCTGCGCACCGAATACAAGGACAGCTTCGAGAAAAAGCACGGCGTGCGCCTCGGCTTTATGGGTTTCTTCGTGAAGGCGTGTATCGCCGCGCTGAAAGAACTGCCGAACGTCAACGCCGAGATCGAAGGCGACGACATCGTCTACAAGAACTACTACGACATGGGCATCGCGGTCTCGACCGAGAAGGGCCTCGTCGTGCCGGTGGTGCGCGATGCCGACAGGCTCTCGCTCGCGGGCATCGAAGCCGCGATCAACGATTACGGCACGCGCGCACGCGACGGCAAGCTGAAGCTCGAAGAGCTGCAGGGCGGCACGTTCTCCATCACCAATGGCGGCGTGTTCGGCTCGCTGATGTCAACGCCGATTTTGAATTCGCCGCAGTCCGGCATCCTCGGCATGCACAAGATCCAGCCGCGCCCGGTGGCCATCGACAACAAGGTCGAGATCCGCCCGATGATGTATCTCGCCCTCTCCTACGACCACCGCCTCGTCGACGGCCGCGAAGCCGTAACGTTCCTGGTGCGCGTGAAGGAAAACTTGGAAGACCCGCAGCGTTTGTTGCTGGACATCTAAACTCCACCCAACTTCACCATGGCCGGGCTCGACCCGGCCACCGAGCAGGCGCGCGTCCGCGCGCCGAGATAGCCTCAAAAATAGTCACGCGGAGACGCGGAGTACGCGGAGTTCTTTTCTTCTCCGCGGCTCCGCGTGAGTCATTCTCTTGCGTCCGCAGACGCGGACGCGATGGGTGGCCCGGTCAAGCCCGGCTATGGTGAATGTTTTGGGATTGTCGCTTAAGCGACGCGCTTGTCCATCATCTCAAGCTTGGCGAGCTCGACATGGGCGCGGAGTTCGATTTCGTCGAGGACGGTCTGCAGCTTCGGATCGGCGAAGCTTTCGTGACGGCGGCCGACAGCCACAGCCAGACGGTTGAGCGTCGAACGCGGGATGCCACCCGCGAGCAATCCGTCACGCACCTGATCGAGCATGTCGAGCAGATGTTCGCCGTGCTGCAAACCTTTGGACCGCCCGCTCAGCGAGTCATCCATGCCCTGCAGCGTGAGGATCGAGTCGAGCGCGGTCAGCGGGCCCGGTGCGGCGACCGCCGTCGGCCGTCCATCGCCCGAAGACGACGACGAAACGCTGAACGTGGAGTCGCTGCCGCTCGCGCCCTTGTTGACGCGGCGAACACCGGCAGACTCCACACGACCTGAACTCTTGATCTCCATGGGAAATGTCCCATTGCGACACATCACTATCGCGCAGTGTGGTTAAGGAAGGGTTGATAGAGCTCCCCTGTCATTCCCGGCCGAGTACAGCGAGGGGAAGGGAACCCAACTTTCGAGCAGCAGACCCGGTCCAACCAAGTTGGGTCCCCTTCCCTCGCATCGCTTTGCGATGCTCGCCGGGGATGACAAGTGTCAGTTACGCCCGGTGATAGGGGTGGCCGGCGAGGATCGTGAGAGCACGATAGACCTGCTCCGACAGCATCGCGCGCACCAGAAGATGTGGCCAGATCTGCGGCCCGAAGGCGAGGCTGCGGCCGGGTTTGATGCCGGGGAGCTTGCCCAAACCGTCCGGGCCGCCGATCACAAACACCAGATGTTTGGTGCCCGCATCGCGCAGCGCACCGATCATCTCGGCGAAGTCCTCGCTCGTCATGCCCTTGCCCCTGGCGTCGAGCAGCATGACCTGCGCGCCATCCGGCACGCGCGCGGCGAGACGCTCGGCCTCTTCCTGCATGCGCTTCGGAGTCTCGCGCGCCTTGGAGACAGACACTTCTTCGACCGAGACGTCGGCGATGCCGAGATTGCGACCGGTCTTGATCGCGCGGCCGACAAAATCATCCACCAGCGCGCCTTCGCTTGTTCCGCGCGCGTGGCCGACACAGAGAATGAGAAGCCGCACGTCCTAGCGCGCGGCGCGGGCGCGCGGTGTGTCGTCCACCGACCACATGCCTTCGAGGTCGTAGTATTGGCGCACTTCGGCGCGGAAGAGATGCACGATCACGTCGCCGGCATCGACCAGAACCCAGTCGCCCTGACGCGCGCCGTCGACCGGCCGCGTGCCATAACCCGCTTCCTTGAGACGCCGCGCCAGATGCTCCGCCATCGAGGCGACGTGACGCGACGAACGCCCGGTCGCGATCACGATCGCGTCGCAGAACGCGGCGCGGCCGGTGAGATCGATCGTTGCGATGTCTTCGGCCTTGTCGTCGTCGAGAGATTTCAGGATGCGGGTGAGCAGCGAGGTCTCTGGCGCCGGCGCGGCCTTCTTTTTCTTCGGGGCGGCTTTCTTCGCTGCGGCCTTCTTCGGCGCGCGCTTGGCGGCGCCGGTCGTCTTCTTCGGGGTCAGGTCAGGTACTCCACGCTTCTGAGGCAGAGTTTAGCACGGCGGAATCACGCGCACCAAGGCCTCCCCGGCCGCGGCCCGGGCACGGATGGCCGTGGAGCTCTGGGCGTTGCGCTTGCCATCGAGGATCGCGATGGCCGGCGGCGTTGCCGTCACCAAAGTTTCATCGCGGCGGCGCGCCGCGAAACGTTGCATCGGCTTGGCGTTCAAGGCCGACAGGATGGTGCCCGGCCGCTGGATCACCGCGATGGGCACGCGTGCCGCGATCTCCTCCCAACGCTTCCAGCGCCGGAAGATCGCGAGATTGTCGCTGCCCATCAGCCAGACGAAATGCACGCGCGGGAAGCGGCGCTGCAGCGCTTTCAGCGTGTCGATGGAATAATGCGTGTGCGTGCAGCGTTCGAGATCGGCGACAATGATGCGCGGATGATGCGCGATCTGGCGCGACTGCCGCACGCGAACTTCCAGCGGCGCAAGACCGGCACGGCCCTTGAGCGGATTCTGCGGCGTCACCAGCCACCACACATAGTCGAGCTTCAGCCGCTTCAGTGCGACATCGCTGACATAGAGATGGCCTTCATGCGCGGGATTGAACGAGCCGCCGAGCAGACCGATGCGCATGCCGTCGGCGATGGGGCCCGGCGGCTTGATCCAGTGACAGGGCTCGCGCTTGACCTTCAAGGCCGCACCTGGCCCGTGCCGCGCACGACATATTTGAAGGTGGTGAGCTGCTCCACGCCCACCGGCCCGCGCGCGTGCAGGTTGCCCGTGCCGATCCCGATCTCCGCACCCATGCCGAATTCTCCCCCATCGGCGAACTGAGTCGAAGCGTTCCACATCACGACGGCGGAATCGAGAGCCGCCAGGAACCGCTCGGCCACGGCGGCGTCTTCGGTGACGATGCTTTCGGTGTGGCGTGAGCCATAGGTTTCGATATGGCGGATGGCATCTTCCACGCCGTCGACAGCCTTCACCGCGATGATCTTATCGAGATATTCGGTGCGCCAGTCTTCTTCGGAGGCCGCTTTGGCATAGGACGCCACACCGCGAACCGCGTCATCGCCTCGAATCTCACAGCCTGCGTCATGCAGCGCGCGCAACACAACCTCGCCCCAACCGCTGAGCACGGAGCGGTCAATCAACAGCGTCTCTGCCGCCCCGCAAACACCCGTGCGACGAAGTTTGGAATTGAGCGTGATCGAGACCGCCTTCTGCCAATCCGCCTTCGCGTGGAGATACAGATGACAAATGCCCTCCAGATGCGCGAGCACCGGCACGCGCGCCTCCGCTTGCACGCGCGCAACCAAACCCCTTCCGCCACGCGGAATGATGAGATCAATTGCGCCGTCAAGCCCGCTCAACATCAGGCCGACCGCTTCACGGTCCGTGGTCTTCACGAGCTGCACGCATTCTTCCGGCAAACCGCTTTCGCGCAGACCTTCGAGCAGAGAAGCATGAATGGCGGCGTTTGAACCGTGTGCTTCCGATCCACCACGCAGGATCAGAGCATTGCCGGACTTGAGGCACAGCCCCGCCGCGTCCGCCGTCACATTGGGTCGGCTCTCATAGATCATGCCGAGGACGCCGATGGGCGTCGCGACGCGCGCGATGTCGAGACCGTTGGGCCGCTGCCAGCGCGCCAGTTCACGGCCGATGTGATCGGGAAACGCGGCGATGTCCTCGAGACCCTTTGCCATCGCTTCGATGGTTGTGACGGTCACCGTGAGCCGGTCGAGCATCGCGGACGAAGTGCCGGCCGCAATCGCCGCCTGCATGTCATGCGCGTTCGCTTCGACGATACGAAGGGCATTAGCCCGCAATCTCGCCGCAGCAGCGCGCAGCGCGGTGTTGTGCTGATCGGCAGAGCTATCGCGCAAGACCTGGGCGGCGGCGCGCGCTGCTTTACCCATCGCGCCCATCTCCGCCGCGAGCGTCACAGCATCACCAGATCATCGCGATGGATCATCTCGTCACGGCCGCGATAGCCGAGGATGGCTTCGATCTCCGCCGTGCGGCGTCCGGCAATGCGCTCTGCGTCTTCAACGTTGTAGGCGGCAAGACCGCGCGCGATGTCGCGGCCCTGCTGATCGCGTACCACCACCGCATCGCCGCGTGCAAACCGTCCGTCGATCTGGCGGATGCCGGCAGGCAACAGGCTCTTGCCTTCACCAAGCGCTTTCACAGCACCCGCATCGACGATCAAAATGCCTTCCGGCTTCAAAACACCCGCGATCCAGCGCTTGCGCGCCATGGTTGGCGTATCGCTGGCGCGGAAGCGCGTTATGCGCGCGCCCTCGGACGACAAGGTATGCATCGTCTTGCCGAGAGCGATCGTGACTTCGCATCCCGCAGCCGTCGCAATCTTTGCAGCAGCAATCTTTGAGGCCATTCCGCCGCGGCCCAGACCAGAGACTGAACCGCTCGCCATTGCTTCGATCTCCGGCGTGATTGCGGGCACCTCTGGAATATGACGCGCATTGGCATCGCGTGTGGGATCGGCGGTGTAGAGGCCATCGACGTCGGAGAGCAGCACCAGAAGATCGGCTTCCATCATGGAAGCGACGCGCGCGGCCAGACGGTCGTTGTCGCCGTAGCGGATTTCGGCCGTTGCGACCGTGTCGTTTTCGTTGATGACCGGCACGCTTCCGAGCGCGAGCAATGTCTTCAGCGTTGCACGCGCATTGAGATAGCGGCCGCGCTGTTCGGTGTCGCCGAGCGTAAGCAAGATCTGCGCGGCAACGATGTTTTCGCGCGCAAGGATGTCGGCATAGGCCTCGGCGAGTTTCACCTGTCCGACGGCTGCGGCGGCCTGACTTTCTTCAAGCTTAAGCGCCCCCGGCTTCAAACTAAACGCGGCGCGGCCCAAGGCGATGGCGCCGGAGGAGACGAGGATCACGTCCTTGCCCTGACGCCTGAGCGCGGCGACATCGGCGCAGAGGGATGCGAGCCAATCGCGACGAAGCGTGCCGGTTTCACGATCGATCAGAAGCGCGGAGCCGATCTTGACGACGATGCGTCTGGCGCCTGCGAAAGGCGTCGTCACGGCGCCCAGCTGCGCGACGGCTTGGCGACGGGCGCGCGTGCGCTGGTGCGGCTCGCGACGATCTTCGCGAGCGCACGCAGGACGTCCTGTATGCCCTCGCCCGAGACGCCGGAAATCGCGAACACCTTGTGACCGCAAGCTTTCTCCAGCGACGCCAGTTTCCGCGCCAGCTGCGACTTCGGAATCGAGTCGATCTTGTTGAGCGCCACGATCTCCGGCTTGTCTTCGAGACCGTTGCCATAGGCTTCGAGTTCGCCGCGGATGGTCTTGTACGCCTTCGCAATGCCGGCTTCCGTGCCGTCGATCAGATGCAGGATCGCGTTGCAGCGCTCGGCATGGCCGAGGAACCTGTCGCCGAGGCCAACGCCTTCATGCGCGCCTTCGATCAAACCGGGCAAATCGGCGACGACGAAATCCGTCTCGTCGATGCGCACAACGCCGAGCTGCGGCGCCAGTGTCGTGAACGGATAGTCGGCGATCTTCGGCCGCGCTTCCGACACGCGCGACAGGAACGTCGACTTGCCGGCATTCGGCAATCCGATCAGCCCGACATCGGCGATCAGCTTGAGCTTCAAGATGATCGTCTTCTCTTCGCCGGGCTGGCCGGGATTGGCGTTGCGCGGGGCCTGGTTGGTCGCGCTCTTGAAATGCGCGTTGCCGAAGCCGCCATTGCCGCCGCGCAGCAACTGCACCCGGTCGCCGACATTGGGAAGATCGACGATGAGGGTTTCGCCGTCTTCCTCGTAAATCTGCGTGCCGGGCGGCACCTTCATTACGGCGTCGTCGCCGCCGGCGCCGGTCATCACCTTGCCGAGGCCATGCCCGCCGTTCTTCGCCGTGACGTGCTGCTGGTAGCGATAGTCGATGAGCGTGTTGAGGTTGTCGACCGCCTCCACCCACACATCGCCGCCGCGCCCGCCGTCACCGCCGTAGGGACCGCCGTATTCGATGAACTTCTCGCGCCGGAACGCGACGCAGCCGTTCCCGCCATTGCCGGAGCGGATATAGACCTTGGCTACGTCCAGAAAGCGCATCGAACAGTCCTTAGGCCGCTTGTCGCTGGCCGAAATCGGCGCGGCTCATCGTCACCAGATTACATAGCACGCTCTGGCCCCGCGCGGCGCTGTTGCGCTCGTCCGAGCCGTTCGGCTTAAAACCGAGCTTTTCCAGCACATGCCCCGAAGCGGGATTGTCGTTGAACCAGCCGGCCCAGATCGTCTCCGCGCGCAAATTGCGAAAACCGAACGCCAGAACCTGCGCCGCCGCCTCGGTGGCATAGCCCTGCCCCCAATAGGGCCGGCCAAGCCAGTAACCCAGTTCGAATCCGCTCTCCCGCAGGTGAACGCCGCATTTTCCCATCAGCGCAGAATCGCTCTTGCGCGTGATGGCGAAAACGAAATCCGTGCCCTTCGCGCGACGATCTTCCTGACGGTCGATGAATTCGCGCGCGTGTTCCTCGAGATAGGGAAAGGGTGGGCTCGCCAAATTCTTCACGACATCCCAATCGTTCATCAGCGCCGCAATCGTCTTCACGTCCGACGCCTCCGGCACCCGTAAGAGCAACCGCTCCGACTCCAGTCTGAAACACGGCATGACAAGTCCCTCCTGACGAGGGAAACAAAAAAGGGAGACGGCGGACCATCTCCCTCGTCACAATGGACCGCCAATTGGGTGGCGGTCGTTTTTCGAGCCGCCTATTTTGCTGCGCTCTTCGCCGCCGGCTTCGAATCTGCCGTAATGACCGATACGAATGTGCGGCGCTTGTAACCTTCGCGGAACGCAACTTGACCGTCGCTAAGCGCGAAGAGCGTATGATCCTTGCCCATGCCGACGTTCTCACCCGGATGGAACTTGGTGCCACGCTGGCGCACGATGATGTTGCCGCCTTCCGCGTGCTGGCCGCCGAAGATCTTCACGCCCAGCATCTTGGGGTTGGAGTCGCGACCGTTGCGGGATGAACCGCCTGCTTTCTTGTGTGCCATGGCGTTTCGCTCTTAACCCGCGTTGATGCCGGTGATCTTCACCGCTGTGAAATGCTGACGATGACCGCGCTTGCGGTGCGTGTTCTTGCGGCGCTTCTTCTTGAAGGCGATGACCTTCTCGCCGCGGCCCTGTTCCACGATCTCGGCCGTCACAGACGCGCCCGAAACCAGCGGCAGACCGGACTTCGGCTTGTCGCCGCCCAGCATCAGGACCTCGCCAAACGTGATCGTGCCGCCGGCGTCGCCGATCAGCTTTTCGACGTGAATCACGTCGTCTTTGGCGACCTTGTATTGCTTTCCGCCCGTGCGGATGACCGCGAACATGACCTAAGTCCTTGAATTCTTGAGGCTATTTTGTACGCCGAAAGGCTTTCCCGCGAAGCCTCATCCGCAAGAGCCGCGCAATATACTTAGCAGTTCTCAGGGGTCAAGGCCGGGATTTCAGCCATAGTGCCGGGCCATCCAGGCCGCGCCAATCTCCGGATAGAGCGCGGCGAACCGTTCATAGATCGGCCTGTAACGCGTCTTGAACGTCTCCAGCACGCTCGGCGGGATTTCCAGCTTCTCGCCGGCATGGACCGGGTTCATCGCTTTGGTCGAAAGCCTGGCGTGACTGCCAACGCCAAGAAAACCGCAGACGCTTTCCAACACGGCTTCCGGGGTGGCTTCGATGTCGTCCAGGAAAATGACGTGAAGCCGATCGTCCGGAATGAATTTGCGCCAGTTCTCGATGATCGTCGGGTAGTCCGCGCGATTGTAGAGATCGCGGTTCATCGCACCGGCCTCAAGCTCGTGCAGTTCTTTCCTCTGCCCGCGCCGGATATCCATCCGCATTTGCGACCAGCTTCTGGCGATCGGATCGCGCAGCGACAGGACGATCCGGATACCGGGAGAGAGTTTCAGAATGTGCGCGATGCCCGTATCCGGAATCGTCGCGTAGTCGGGCGACACTTCTCCGCACATCTGGTCCGCGCCGGCGAGACTGAAGATGCGCCCATACCAGCGGTCGGAGATCGGACTGGCAATGATGTCGGCCAGGACGGAGATGCGGCGATAATTCCAGTCCTCCGCCTCGGTCTTGGTCAGATAATGGCGCATCATCATCGCGCCCCGATCGCGCCTGTGACGTCCCGTCCACGCACGGCTTTCCGGAACGTGCAGGTCGTTGAAGTATTGAATTTCCTTGATCGGCGGCAGCCACAATTTCGGGTGCCGCCGCAGGTTCTTGTCGAGCCAAGACGTTCCCGCCTTCTGCGCGCCGACGCAGAGAAAATCGGGATAGCGGTATTCGGCGGTCTCGGATGCGGCGGCGGGAAGCTCAGGCATGCTCTTCAATCACGGCCGAGTAGATCAGTAGTATCGCGCCCGCCATGCAGCGCCGTATTCAGGGTAGAGCATCGCGATGTCATCGTAAATCGGACGAAACCGGTCTCGCAGGATTTCAAGCACGCTGGACGGCATTTCCATTTCCTGCCCGACATGCGCGGGGTTCGCCGCGTTGGGGAAGAAGCCTTCTTCATAAGGAACTTTCAGAAAGCCGCAGAGACGCTCGAGTACGGCGCCCGGCGCAGCCTGAATGTCGTCGAGGAACACAACAAGGAAGCGGTCCTCGGGGATGTGCCTGCGCCAGGACTCTATGATCGCCGGATAGTTTGCGCGATGCACCTGATTGTCCTGTGAGGCAAACCTTTCGAGCACCGCGACGTCGGTGATGTCGCGGGCTTGCGCCGTCATGCGGATGTGAGACCAGCTGCGCGCGATCGGATCGCGCAGGGAAAAGATGATGCGCACATTCGGCGACAGCCGCAAAACGTGCTCGATACCTTCCGGCGGCAGGGTGCTGTAGTCCGGCGTCACTTCTCCACAGACGCTGTCCGCAGGCGCGAGCGCGAACATGCGTCCATACCAGTCGTCGGTGATCGGCCCGCCGACGATATCGGCGAGGCGCGCGATGCGCCGGTAGTCCCAATCCTCCTGCGCGTTCTTGTCCAGATAGCGCTTCAGAAGCTTGCTGCCCTTTTCCTGCCGTTGCCGGGTCGTCCAGTTTCGCGCCTGTGGGATATAAAGGTGGCTGAAGAACTGAAGCTCTTTCATCGGCGGCAGCCAGAGCTTCGGGTGACGCCGCAGGTTTCGGTCGAGCCACGACGTGCCGGCCTTTTGCGCACCGATGCAGATGAAGTCCGGATAGCGGAATTCGGGCAGGCTCTGAGGATCCTGCGCAGCGGCGGCAGCGGCCGCGGCTTTGCGCTTTCGCCAATTCATCCTGGCGCCTTCAGACATCGCCCCGCCCTGACCGCTCGCAATTCTTCCGCACTATATAAGGCTGGCTGGCAAAGTCCTTGAAGTAGGCCGACGTCACCAGCTTGCGAAACACCATCATCGACCCGATCCGTTTCACAAAAGCATATTCGGCCTGTTCCTGAAGCCAACGGGTGAACTCGGAAACGGAGTACAATTCCACGCCATCGACGATGAGAAGACCGCCGTTTCTGAGCACGGCGTGGAAATAGCAGAATTCCACAAACACCGTCGGCCAGCCATGCAACCCGCCCATCAGCGCGATGTCCAGCTTGCGCTTCTCGTTGCGGATCGCGGTGGCGAGATCGGGCAGCACCAGCTCCGACCGGTCTTCCCGAAAATCGAGGGCTGTTGTCGCGATCTCGTTCGCATCGCAATAGGCAACGATGCGGTCCTTCAGGCCGGGGTCGGAGGCGATGGAATACAGATAGTTCGGCTGCATCAGGAGGAAGAGGATCGTCGTGCTCCCCGCACCGGTCTCCGCGATGCGCCAGGCCTTCCGATCGAGTGCTGAATCGATCAGGTCTTTGAGCGCGCGCAGCTGCGCTCCGTCGGCCTCGCCATCCTGCGCGCGAAGTTTCGGCGTTTCGGAATAGAGCAGCTCAAACTGACCGTCGGGCTCGTCTTCGGCGGGAAGATCGAGCCCGGTCTGCCCCTCGCTGTGGAGCGCGGCCGCGCGCTCACAGCAATGGGCAAGCCGCTCAAGCCACGCAACGCCGCCGGGAGACTTCTTGACGATCGCGGTCCTCAGTCCCCAAAGCGCCGACAGCATCAGAAGATGGTAGATGTTGAATCCTGGAAACAGCGGCCGCGATGCCATCAGTTTCGCGAAGTCGGGCCTCGGCATCCTGTATTTCGCAGACAGGTCCTGCGCCCATCCAAATCCGAGCGGCTCGAAGCTCCATTTCTCCCAGTCGATGACAAATACCTGCCCCTGCCTGTCGCAGAGGATGTTGTCCGCGTGCAGATCGCGATGGAAGGGAAATTTGGGCATCTGCTCGATTGTCGAAGCGATAAGGGCGCGGTTCTGCCGAATGACCGCTGCACGTTCGCGCATTCGATCGGCATCCGGCCCCGCGTCGAACGCGGAATCAAGGTCATCCAGGACCTCGAGAATCGTCGGGTAGATCGAAGTCTGCGGCTGTGAAATCGGGACAGCGGGTTCGAGCGCCCAGAGATCCTGAATGAAATCCTTCTGAAGCCTGTTCCATTCTCCCGGCGGAAGCGCCGTGGCGTCGATGAAACGGTAATAGGCCGAGATGAACTGCCCCGAAGTTTGCGTGCCGAAAAATTCCGGCGCCTTCAAGACTTCGGCTGCGTAGAGCGAAAACAGCGAGGCCTCATGCCGGACCTTTTCCGCGTCGGGCAGACCGAACACTTTCTCGTAGATCTTCATTGTCCTGCCGTCGGCAGTGCGCAATGTGTGGACGAAGGCCGCGACACCGATGAAGCCGACTTTTGCCGGCGCTATATCCACGACGTCGACCGTCAAGCCTCTCGCTTCGTGAAAATGCGCGGCAATCCGATTCTTGTGGGCATCATTTCCAAACTTGAGCCGGTATTCCGACGCGTGGCTCTGGCGCCATTTCAGCCGTTCGACGAGCCATTCGAAATTGCGCCCGGTTCGCGAATGACTTTCGTAGAACGCGATGGCCTCCGCCCAGCGTCCGGCGAAAACAAGCTCGCGCCCGGCCTTCTCGAAATCCGGGCGATCCTTTTCGCTTTCCGTCATCGGACGGCACCGGCCGCGGGCTCAACCAAAATCGCGCTCTCGCCACAGATATAGCGTGCCCCAGCTTTGCAGCGGCAAGGCGAGCGTTGCTGTCCGGCCACCATTCCATTCCCGGAACTGATCGGCGGTTACCGGGCCGGTTTCATGCGCCTTCATCGCATCCGTCTTGTACTGGCTCGGCACCAGGATCAGGACATTGCGCGCCACACGCTTGGCCTCCGCAAAGCATTCGCGCTGTTTGGGCACGAGATGCTGAAAGACGCGCAGCGCCACGAGGCATTCGTACTTCTTGTCTTCGATCGGCCAGGGCACAACGCGCGCATCATGAAAATAGGTCGCCTGCTGCGGTCCCCTGGGCCACGCGACGCCATAGTCCAGCGTATCGCTTCCGATCACGAGCGAAGCGCCCATTGTGCCGATTTCCAGAACCTCGCCGGCCGATCGCAGAGACAGGCCCTGCACTATCTCGATCGCACGCTGGTGGTAGTGCCAGCGCTTCTCGGCATTGGCCCAATGCCCACCGCGATGGCGCCGGGCGTTCTCGAGAAAGAGCTCGTTCGTCAGATATTGGATCGGCTGCTGGTCGTTCATGTGCCCGAAGACGCTAGACAAAAAAGGTCCAGGGCGACAGAGGCCGGCACCCGCCGCGCGTCAGATGAAAGCCCCCAAGCCGGCTTCCTTGCAGACCTTCTTCAGCTCTTCGTAGTTTTCGACCGCTTCGCGAAGCGGCCGGGTGAGCTTCTGGACACGGGGCTGGAAGAGCTTCTTCAACTCAGCGCCGACAAATTGGGTGATGGCGTGGTCGACATGGCCACGCTTACCCAACTCGCCCGACACCTGCTCATAGGTGACTTCCAGCCGCTTGTTCTTGGCCGTCCATTCCCTGAACAGGCCCGTCTGCCGTTCGAGAAGCTTCGCCTTGCGGACGACTTCGTAAGGCGGAAGCTTCACCGGCTTGTCGGTGGCCTCGCCTTCCTTGACCTGCCACGAATGCCAGATCTTGCGCCGGCTCGCGATCAGGCCCGAAACGGTCGCCTCCACGACATTGCTGCGATACAGGTGAACAATCCCGATGTCGTTTTCTTCACAGATCGAGAACAGCGCCGGCCGTTCGAGCATCGGCCACCAGAACCATTCGAAATCGTGGACATGACCGTACTTGACATCGACGCCGAAGAGAGGCGCACGCCCAAGCGTGTGGAGATGATCGAAATAGGTCTTCACGAATTCGCGATGAAGCTTGATCGAAGGCTCCAGCAGCAGGCGCGGGTCTTTCTGGATCGCATCGTATTTGAATTTGTAGAAGGACTCGGCGTGCTTCCCGGGCTTCACCGCATCCGGGTTGCAGACTTCGTCGAACATGCGAAAGCCGGCAAGCGTGCCCAGAAAATCGCCGACGAGATGGCTTCCCGAGCGTTCATGCGAGAGCAGTATGAAGGCTTTAGGCACGGTCTTGGTTTCCAGGAACGACAAAGGCGCAAATCAGTTTGCGGATGGTCAAGGTATCGCGGGACGCTTTCATGCGGCCAGTCTACCCTCCGGGCCGAACGATTCCTCGCACAATCGCGAAAACCAGGCCCATCCCTTTCCGTTTTCTATCTCCGCCCATGCAGGCAGAAATTCCGCTCTGCGCGACTCGTCCGAATCGAGCGCAAAGGACCGGACGACTCTCCAAAGCTCGCGCTCGGTTCCCACATGCCATGGGAGCGCACCGCCCGACAATGAGGGATGCGTCCCCCTCTCGGAAGCGTAAACCAGCGGGACCCGAAGCCGCTCCAGAACTTCGCAGCACAGCCCGAGGCCGGAATGGCCGCGCGAAATGTCGAGAGCGAAATGAGGCCGCGCGGCGTGCGACGCGAAAAGGGAATCCAGATAGGCGTCGGCCCTGATTGCTGCACAGCCGGCGCCGTGTGCGGTGTTCTCGCGTACATTGGTGTCGAAACCGAACACAACAAAGGGCTCCACGGCCCAGGCGCGCGCCATTTCCACAGCCATGTTCACGGCGGGACTGGAGGGATCGCCCAATATGGCGACCGTCTTGCGGCCCGAAGCGCGCTGTGCGGTCTTGATCTTTGCAAACGACGTCAGACGGAAACAAGGCAGTGCCAGCGTGGCAGCACCAACAGAGCCGGCGAGCGCTGCGATGCTTCGCGAATTGCGCGGCATCGCCGCCAGCGCCCCTCTGGACCTGCCGCCGGGGATCCAGGTCACGGCGCGATTGTCCGAGAACGCGATGACCTCGGGCCGCGACAGGACAATGCTCTGGCGCAGACGCAGCTTTGCCAGGTCCGGATGCAGAGCATCCACCACAAGAATTTTCGGCTGCGTGGATGTCAGGAATTCCCTGACATTCACGACTTTTCCGCCCAGCTTCGAAAGGGCGGCCTGCTGATCCTGCGCGCCGTCGATATCGTCGGCGATGAAAAGCCTGTCCAGGAGATCGGCGCAGCGTTCGTTTCCAAGCACATCATCCACGCTTCCGCGCACGACCAATACCTTGAGGGCGCCGATTTCGCGCAGGTATTCGCAAACCGATTCCAGAACGGCGTTGAGAACGCTTCCCTGAACGAACGCCTTGGAATCCACCGTGAGAACAATGGAGTGCGCCGACGCGCGCGAGCGCGCGATCGTTTCCGCCAGAGCATCCTCGATCTTTGCGGACGTCTTGGCGTGCGAGGTTGCGGAAGCCTTCGCCAACGCGTCCAGCCGCTCGCGCGGCGCGAACGACAGATCGATCAGTCCCTTGGCGAGCGCCGTGAAATCGGCGAACCCATGGGCCGTGTCGGCTTGCTCGTATCCTTCGAAAGCGTGCGCGAGCGACAGCAATGGCATGCCCAGCGACAACGCCTCGCCTGTCTTGATCTTCAGCCCGGTCGAGGCCCGCATCGGCACGGCCACGCAATCGACGGTGCGATAAAACTCCTCCGCGTCGGCGACTTGTCCCCGCAATTCGACGAACGGACTGTCGATGTCCTCCAGGAGATCGCAAACCGTGCCGGCGATCACGATCTTGACCGGCGCGAATGCCGCCTCGAACAGCGGCAGCGCCGTGTCCAGGAACTCCATGATGTTCATGCGGTTGACGTTGTTGCGCGCACCGATGACACCGACACGAAGATATCCGTCGGCGTCGGGCTGCGGACGCCCGACGGGGGTCAGCGCATCGAGATGCTGCATCGTCACCACGGGGGTTTGCGACATCTCCTCGAACTGCGCGCGTTCCTGCTCCTTGATCGCCCAGACGAGATCCGCGCGGCGCAAAGCGACGGATTCCTCACTCTCGTTCGTATAGAAGAACTCCGGCCCCAAACGCAGCGACGCGAGCATATCGCGGCGCCCCGACACCTTGTCGTGGGTATCGAGAACCTTGAACGTTCCCGGCGGTGCGAAGTCGAGCGCTTTGCTCAGCCAGGAATAGTTGACGATGAATATGTCGACGCGCTGGACCGTGAAAATCCAGTTCAGAAATCCACCGATGGCCTCGTCCCACCATTCGTCGATGCCATGCTGCAATCCTTCCGGATCGGTATGCAGCGGCCGCGTCGGGGCGATCGTATAATAATGGTCCCAGCATTCCTGCATTGCGCGCTCGGCGCTTGCGGGCACCTTCCTTCGCCATTCGGATTCCGCGGGATAGTGAACGAACGTGATCTGCGCGCCGGCCTCGGCGAACCGCTTGCAGACACGGAAGATGCGCTTGCGATTTCCAAAATCCTGCGGATGCGTCGGCGTGGGCGACAGCACGAGCACGTTGAGGTCGACGCCTTTTTGCGCGCCCGCGCTCACAGGTGGCCCCCGTCTATACCCTTAAAGCCGGCGAGCGTCGCGAGCGTGAAATTGTAGATCGCGGACATCTGCTTGTGGACCATCTCGGGATCGCTCTGATCGACATAAAGCCCGCGCGGCGTGCGATGTTTCGGCGGCAGCAGGGAGAAATAGTGGGTGACACCGGGCCAGTAATTCGCCGCCTTCTCGAACGAGCCCACCGGATCGAGCAGATAATCGGAGACCGCCTGCCAGGCGGAGCGGCGCCGGAACCAGGATTGATTGAGCCGCTCTTGCGGCACGAGATGCTCGACCACCGCATCCGGCGCATAGATGAGGCGGCTGCCCTTTGCCGCCATCTTCTGGACGACATCCGATTCGTCGTTGGAAAGAAGCGCCTGGCCGCCCTTGTTGCGGCCAAGATGGATGGGAAAGCCGCCCACATCTTTCAGCGCAGACACACGGAACGCGATATTGGTGCCCGCCACCCACTCGGTTTCGGCCGCGTAACGCGCGGCGCCGCCCCAGTTCACCACCGAGACATAGCCCAGCAGATTGTCCGGCAACCACGCGGGCCGCGGCACGCCCCAGATCGGATCGACACGCCCACCGACGACGTTCGCCGCGTCGCCGAAATCGGAAAACGCCGCAAGCAACATCTCCAGCCATTTCGGCCCGGCAATGGCGTCGTCATCCATGAATGCGATGAACGGTGCCCGCGCCAGGTCCGTTGCGACATTGCGTGCGTTGGAAAGGCCGGGAGTCTTTTCGATGGTCCAGCGCAGATTGGGAATTCCGGCGTACGCTTTCGCGAAATCCTTCGACTTCGCGGCATCCGGGGAATTGTCGATAACGAGAATTTCGAAATCCTGCGCCGCCAGATTTTGGCGCGCCAGGCTCGATACGGCCTTCTTGAGCAGATCGTAGCGGTCGTATGTGCAGATTGCAGCGGTGATGCGGGGTGCAGTCATCGCGATGTCAAACGCCCCAAGAAGGCATGGCCGCTATTCCGCCGCCGCCGAATTGTCGAGTCCCAGTTCATCGGGTTCAGCCGCGTCGCCGGCATGGACCACGCCATGGCGCAGCATGTCCAACCCTGCCACGTCCGCACTGAGCGCCATGGCACTCAGGCGCCAGAAAGCGAGGCCAAGCGCACGCGTGTCCTCGGAGCCCACGGGCACGAGCGCAGCAGGCAGGACGAACACGAGGTTCGTGACTTCGTTTCCTTCGCGCGGCGCCAGCGTGGCCGCAACCTCGAATCCGTATTCCGTGCGCTCCACGCTCACGGGCGTGCTCTGCCCGTCGGCAAGCAGCGAAACGTTCTTTTGAAGGTCAAAGTCGATGCAGCTCAACGCCTCGAGCTTCACCTGAATGACATCCGTGCGATCGATGAAAACATCGAACGAGAACTGCGGTGCAGGACCGGTCCACCGGAACGGCTTGCCGTCCGATGTGTGTTCCAGCGCGTAGAAGCCGTCCTGAAACCGAAGATCCTGATCGGCCTCGATGCTGACGATACGCGGCAGACGCAGGATTCGCGTCGTCGCGGCCTCGATCATGAGCAGGCGGTCGCGCGTCGCCTGGTAGTCCGTCATGGCCGCCAGTTCGCGCTTTAGCGAGGCGATTTCCCGATTCAGGGTCCGAAACTCCTCGATCAGGCCGCGCACGAGATCCTGTCCACGTCGTTCGAGAAGCTTCTGAAGCCTGGCGTCTTGTGTCTCTGTTTCGTCCATCAAGAAGCGAGCCTTTGACCGTCGGAACGAACGCGCGCTGGTTGAGGTTCGCGGCCCGGGCGACCCGAAAGGACTAACATGTCCTAAGTCTTTCCTACAAACAGGTTTTCGCAATTTGCGCAGTTTCGCCTAGGAGAATCATAGCGTTAAAGGATGGCACGCAAGGCCCACGCCGCCAGGCAGAGCGCAATCCAGCCCGCGAACCAGAGCGCCGGGAACACCGGCCATGGCGCAAACCACGCGGCGGTCGCAGCAACGATCGCCGATGCGATCTCCATCGCCGGGTAAAATGCCGAGATCGCTTCGCCACATGCGCGACAGCGCCGCTTTTGCAAAAGCCAGCTGAGCACCGGGACAAGCTCCGCCGGTCCAAGCGCATGCCCGCACTTCGGGCAGGCAGAGCGCGCGAGCACGATCGGCTCGCGCTTGGGGAGCCTCAGCACCAGAGTCGCCAGAAAACTTCCCACCAGCAATCCGATGAGCGCGGACATGGGTACGACAATGGACGGAGAGAGCAGCGGCATGGCCGGCCGCTACTTGATCTCGCGAATGGCGGCTTTGCGCTTTTCCGCGACGTCCGCATTCTGTGGGTCCAGCGTAAGCGCCTGACCGTAAGCCATGACGGCATTCATCAGGAGCTTTCTTTGGGCGAACAGGTCGCCCAGCTCCGCCGACAGCTCTGCGCTTTCCGCGCAGGCGACCAGGGCGTTGCCGGTCAGCGCGAAATCCGGAACCGGCGTGCCGGCTTCGGCACACGCGGCGAACAGCGCCTTGTAGCCGCCGGAGAAATAGGGATTGCCGAGGATGAGCTGTTCGAACCGGTTCATGCCATCGGCCGTGCGCCCTTCGCGCATGGCCTTCACAGCGAAGCGGCGTTTGACCTCCGGATGTTCCGGCGCCAGTTCCGCGGCAACCATGAAACGCTTTTTTTCTCCCTTCGGCAGCGGCTCGCTGGCGTCCTTGAGAAGGATCAATCCGTAGACAGGGCTGTCCGCGTAGGAGCCGTTCAGCTCAGGGGAAAATCCGTAGAGCGGGCAGCGCTCCAGAATCCAGGATTCCAGCGCACCCAGCAGTGCCGCATCGAAGTACGGGCTTTCGGAGATCACACGCGGCTTGAATGAGCTGCTCGACTTCGGCGAGCGCGATTTCTCGATCGCGGCGTCGAGACGCGCCCCGTCGGCAGCCCCCGTCGTCCGCTCCACGATCGTCTTCAGATGCCGCTTCGGGTCCGCGGCGAGGTCGGCATAGTCGAGGTAGACCGCATTCGAGAACTTCGGCGCGATCCATTTGTCGTGGAAGCGGCGATAGTAGATCGCCTTTCCCGCGAGCCAGTTCTGATAGCCGAAGAGCGTGCTGCGATACGCGAGACTCGGGCGGCCGAAGCCGTCCTGCAGATCCAGCTCGCGGTCCGAGAGCGCCTCCGGCACCGGGTGGCGATACTGGATGAGATAAAGCGCGTCGGAGACATCGGCCGGCAATTTGAAGTCGCGGTCATGGCTCTTCTGATAGATCACGCGATGTGCGCCGCGCCGCGTGCAGGGCACCGCCCGGCAGCAGCTGGGAAGCGTGTAATACTCGCAATAGTAGATATCGGGGCCGTAATAGGCCGTCATCATGTCGGCGAGAAAATGATGCCCCGAACGGGGGATCGACGCGCCGACGAGAATTCTGGGATTGTCTTTCGAGACCTGCATACGCGCGATTATACACCGACCAGCTTGTTTGCGTGGCGATCGATGAATTCCCGGTCACGGCGGAACCGGGCCTCGATCCAGTCAATCTGCTCCTTGGTAAGATCGGCGCGGCTGAGGCCTTCCGGGCTGGTATTGGCAGGCGGAAGCTTCACGAGGTCCGGCGCGTTGATCCTGTTGGCGACGATTTCGAGCCCCTCATGAAGCTTGTCATAGGAGATCAGGAGGTTGGTGATGAGCCGCCCTTCCGCGCTGACAAACCGCACGTGCTGGTTCTTCAGCTGATCGGCGTTCTTGGGGACCCATTGGGCGATGAACTCGTCAAAGTTCATGTTGCCGGTATAGAGCCGCGCATTGCTCTTGAACTGATCGCGCTTGTGAGAGTTGTAGAGGCTCACGACGAAATCGACGGGATCGCGAATGACGCCGAAGATGAAGAGATCTTCGATGTGCGTGCAGCCCAGAAGCCAGCGGAACCGCTCCGCGATCTCGACGAACGACATGTGCTTGCCGTGATTGGCCTGCGTCAGGCGCAACTCGCAATGCGGCGCGAGCACGCGCTCGATCGCGGTCGAGGCCGTTTTCAGATTCGCGATGAAAAGAAATTTCCGGTTCAGGCTGAGCAGCATGGCGTCCCCCTACAAAACGCGCCCTGATTTGACAAGCATCGTCATGGCACCTTGGCCCGCTTCGGCGAGTTCTTCGGGCCCGGAAGGCGATCCCCCTGCCTTCCTTCACGTCTCCTGGCGCGTTCGACCGCGCGATCGAGCTGTTCCTGCTTGCGTTGCCACAGATAGGCGGCGATTTCGACCGCCCTTTCCGGCGACAGTGTGACGGGCGGCGTGCGCGGACGCGTATCGGCGCGCGGGCCGAACAGGGCATCGCCGGGCTCGCTGCGCGCGCCGTCGAAGAATTCCACGGCCACCTTGCGGTTGGACTCTTCGAAATAGCCCATGAACTCGCGCAGCTCGGCGTCGCCGAGCGTTATCAACGGGCCCTGCGAGAACTTGCTCAGCAAGCCGATGATGTTCGAGCGCGCAGGGTTGACGCTGCCCTCGACAAATCGCGGAACATGCGCGTTGAACAGCCTGAGGAATTCGAGCGTATCGGCATCGAGGCTTTCATTCGCATCCTGCCGGTCGAATTCCGGCTTTGCCTCGATCCCGATGACGTCGAGGATATCGTCGACGATGTCGCCGGATTTGAGCGCGTTGCGCTCGAACTTGCGGCAGATGATCTGTTCTTTCCCGAAGGCGCGCGCCCAGCGCGACACCAGGTTCCAGTAATCGTAGCGATCGCGGATGATCGCCGGCGGCGGGATATCCAGCGGACGCTCCGAGCCGCTCTTCACGCCGGTGGAATAGGTGCTGAGCAGGAAATCGTCCTGCCGCCGCAAATAGACGATGATGTAGATCTTCTCGAAATGGGGCGTCAGGACATCCTTCAGCCAGCCCACTTCCTCGTCGGTCAGAAGCCGCGACGAGCAGTGCTCGCCCGACATGACGACTTTCTCGAACGGCCGGCTCGCATATTCGGACGCGAGCCCTTCCACCAACCGGGCGCGGAGGTCTTCCACATCCTGATTGGTCTTGATGTTCATCGTCTTGCGCAAGGCGCCGCGGTTGGAGATCTCCTGCGCCGCTCCCGCAAGAGCGGTGTGGTTGCGATGGCCCGGGCTCTCCGGATAGAGAACGCCGGAGCGCGCGAGCAACTCACGATTGTTGCCGAAGAAGTTCTGGACCGAGCTTGTCCCCGTCTTCTCGGTACCGATATGCAAATAGAGTTTCACAGCACTACCTGGTTCGTCTGCAAAAGGCGGCTGCACCCCTGCGCACGATTGCCCGCTTCTTCCAAGCTTCGGCCGCTCCCCAGCCATCCGAAGCCGTCACCTCAACACTTATGTAGCAATTCGAGGCCGGTTTGCAATTCGCCTATCGCGGGAACCAGCACGATGCCGCGTCTCTTCAGCGCAACACCTGTTCACGATAGCTCGAGAACCATTGCTGGTCGTTCTGTCCGCAAACACGCTCGATGAATTCGCCGAACCTGCGCTGCATGTCGCGCTTCTGCTGGTCGTCCATCTCACTTTCGAAACGCATCTTCTGGGCCTTGTTCCTCTGGGTGAACGAATCCTCGAAGGCGTGCTTCCTGGCCGCTTCGTGATCGCAGGTGACCCCCAGCACGCTTTCCAGCGTGTCGATCGCCGCATCCGGCGAGAACGCGACCGTGTCGTAGGACAGCCGCACACTGCCGTTCAGCGATGCCCATTTGCGGAATTTCGGAATGGCGTTCGAGACCAGCCGCGCGGCGTCCTTGAGATCCTCGATCTGCGCGTAACTCTCCTGGCCGCTTTCGCGTGAACGCGCGCCGTGGTCGATCAGCGACAGGCACATGTCGCGCGGATCGCGATAGGACGCCACCACCTGGATCTTGCGTTGCGCCTGCATATCTTCGTACCAGGCGAACTCGTCCTCTTCGAAGCACTTGTGCGTCTTGGCGGCGACGATGCGCCCTGGCTCGATAGCGCTTACGATGTCGGTCACGGAGTCGCGCGTCAGTTCCGCGATGTAGTTCCCGCCGCGCCGTTTCTTCAGGCCCTCGCTCTTCACCTTGCCCTGATCGTGCCCGGCGGCGCTGAGAATGCCTTTCGTGAGCTCGAACGCGAGCGTGCTCCCCGACTTGGCCATACCGTAGCAAATCACGAGCATGAGAGGGGCATTCCGGCGATACGCGATCAGGTGTGCAGGAAGAAGTCGAATTCCGGCGGCTGACGTTCGAGACGCGCATAGTCGTTCAGGGCGATGGCTTCGATCATCCTGAGCCGCGCGGGGACGTCCGTCTCATTGCACGCATAGAGCCAGCGCACGCCGACACCGCAGGAACGGAAATCCTTGCCGCCGCTCGACATGCGGAAATCCACCGCCGTGTCGCTGGTGATATTGATGACCACCAGCCTGTCCACCTCCGGCGAGGCCGGCAGAACGAACGATACCGTCTTGTCCTGCTCTGGGCCCAGCATCGTGATCACGGGGCGAACGCCTTCGCATTTCAGAGTCGCCGTGGACGTCTTGCTCTGCGCGCCGCGCAATCCGATATAGATCTGCACGGGGCTGTTGGCGACGCCTCTGAGCACAAACGCAATCTGCGAGGGCCCGGTGCCCTTGATCCAGCAGCCCCAATATTCCGGCCACCACCATCCCGGCCCGTTGCGATAGATCTCGCCGCTCTTGAGGCCCGCCCACAGCGTCGAATTGTGGTTGCTGGCGAGCGTATGCAGAACGCCCATGTCCGCCTCGACGGGCCATATGCCGTAGGCCGTCGACGGCACGATCGGCGCCGGCGTGGGCGCCTTCGCCCATTCCCGAAGCTGGCCGACGATCTGCTTGCTGATGTCGCCCCAGCTTCTGGGCCGGAATTCGGAGATGATCTTCAGCTCGCGCCGCGCGCGGAACTTCTCGTCGTAGACGACGCGCACGATGGCTTCGAGCAGGTCCTTCTCGGATTCCGCGTCGAAATATTCGGCGAACGGCCCACCCGCCTCCGGCAACGACGACACGTTCGAGATGACAGGCACCTTGCCGTAGCAAAGCGCTTCGGTCACCGGCAGGCCCCAGCCTTCATAGGAACTCGGGTACAGCGTGCAGACGCAGTTCTCGTAGAGAACCGACAGCGCCGCATCGGAGATCTTGGAAAGCATCAGAACGTGATCGCTGAGCAGCTCGCTCGCATTGAGCTTCGCGTAGGTCGCGTCGTTCAGCCAGCCGGGATTGCCGACGCAAACCAGCTTGGGAACGTTCTTGATGCCGCGCGTCTTGATGAGCTTGAGCCAGACCGAAAACGCCGCGATGTGGTTCTTGCGGGATTCGATGGTCGAGACGAAGAGAACGTAGTTGCCTTTTTCGAGACCGACGGAGCGCAGGTAGTCGGACGCATCACCGATCTCCGACGCAATCATCTCCTCGCTCAGCGTCTTGCGGAAATCGGCGTCGAGCGTGATGACCGCGGCGGTGCGCGGTCCATAGCCCATCTTCTTGCCGACCGCCTGCAGATCCGCGAGCGTCGCCTTCGAATTCGCGAGGAAGAAATCCGCGTGATCGAAGGCCCCGATCGCCCAGGTGATGAAATCCTGGCGCAGCTCGGCAACGCAATGCTCCGGCGCCATCACGGGGATGAAATCGTGCACGAAAGGCACGTATTTGATTCCGTAGAGGCTCTTGGCGAGGCGAACGTTCAGGAAGTAGTTCTGCAGCCACCACGACGTGCCGAGATTGAGCAGGACACTGCCGCGCGCGAAGCTGAAATAGTGGCGGCTGTCGAGCACGGAATCGAGATCGGAGAGCAGCGCCGTCCATTCCGGCGCCTTGTGATCGCCGCCGAGCACGGCCTGCCTGCACAGGCGCTCGAAAAGGAGCCGCGGAACCTCGATCCAGAAATCGGTGTCGCGCGTGAAGCAGACGATGGAGTAGGCGGTGTTCGGGTCTGCGGACTCGAACGCCTTGGTGATGACCTCCATCTGCACGCGCTGAATGCCGGTCGGCAGGCGCGCGTTGCGGAAATAGTGCATCAGGTCGCTGACATCGAAGACGATGTTCAGCGACTTGCTGTCGGCGGCCTTGGCCTGACGCGGATAGCGGCTCGCCATCGGCGTGACCGAACGCGACGCAGTGCGCTGCTCCTGCTGGCTGACGCGCTCGCGCAGGCGGTCGACTTCCACGCGCGCATCGCCCAGCAGCGGATCGAGATCCATCGCGCGCATGTAGGATTCGAGCGCCATGCCCATCTGATTGCGGATTTTGTAGAGATGGCCGAGCTGCAGATAGACGTCGGCATCGCCCGGCTTCAGCTTGAGCGCCTCGCGATAGGCCTCTTCCGCCGCCGCGTGATCGCCGCTTTCCTTTCGCGCGTGACCGAGCTGGATCCAGATCGGCTGAAGCGACGGATTGAGTGCGAGCGCTTCTTCATAGTTCGTGCGCGCGCCTTCCCAGTTGCGCGCATCGCGGCAGCGGTCGGCAATCTGAATGTAACCGCTGACCGTGTTTTTCAGCTTGGATGGCGCGGCAGCTGTTGTGTCCGCCTTGCCTGCCGGCTCAGCCGCAGTCGTCCCCGTGGGCAGAGAGTCATCGGATGAATCGTCGGCAGAAGACATTTTGACACTCGCTGTAAGAGGTGGGGAAAACTAAGTCATCGAACCCGCAATATCTACCGCAGCGAATTAAGGCCAATCGGCCAAATCCAACTGATCGCTACGGCCGCGAACCCGCGTGAAATAAAGTCGAGTTAAGAAAACCCGGGCAGTGCTGCGCTACTCTTCTTCGGCACCCGCCGCCGCACCGCGCCGCCGCTTCCCTTTGTCCCGCCGCTTGCCTCTTGAGCGCTCCCGCCCTTCGAGTTTGAGAGCTTTGCGCTTCTCCGTCGCCTCGATATAGCGAAGCTCGGCTTCGGCCTCGCGGGCGCGAAGCTCTGCCAGATGAACGCGCTGCTCCAGTTCCTTGACGTCCACTTCCTTGACCCGGCGCAGGCCTTCGGCTGCGGGCTTGCGTTCGGTGCTGGCAGTGGGATTGGCAGGCGCTTCCGTCGCCATCGCGGTCTACTCCTGAAAAAATGTCGGGGCGCGCGCGGCATGTCGCGCGATCGGGCCGGGAATATTTCATGGCGAATTTCCAAGGTCAAGCAAGCACATAGGCGATTTCCGACGTCCGGATCGGCGGCAAGTTACGGTCCCGGTGGTCCTCGCCAGCACGCGAAAAGTAGAGACAAACCTTGCCACCCCGGATTGGCGGCGGCGTTGACCGTCAACCGGGACGGTTCGTCAGACTGGTGGCAACCGCGCGCCCTTGGTAAATTATCGGGGGGTTCAACGACTTACACTCTCTGCCGGCACTTGGGGACATGGGCGCCACGCTCGGGAACAGCGTAAAGCTTGTCATCTGGGATCTCGACGAGACCTTCTGGCAAGGTGCGCTCGCCGAGGAAGGCATGACGCCGATTCCACGTAACGTGGAAATCGTGCGCGAATTGTCGAAGCGCGGCATCGTAAACTCGATCTGCTCCAAGAACGATTTCGAACAGGCCAAGGCACGATTGGCCGAGATGGGCATCTGGGACCATTTCGTGTTTCCGGCGATCGACTTCAAGCCGAAGGGCAAGGCGATCGCGGAATTGATCGAAACGGCGGCGCTGCGCCCGGCGAACGTTCTCTTCCTCGACGACAATCCCTCCAACCGCGAGGAAGCGAAGTTCTTCAGCCCCGGCTTGATGGTCGGCGACCCGGCCGCGTTGCTTCCCGAACTGCTCGAAATCCCGCAACTCGCGGGCAAGCCCGACCCGGAACTGACACGCCTGAATCAGTATCGGCTGCTCGAGCGCAAGGCGAGCGACCGGGCCAACAGCGTGCGCTCCAACGAGGACTTCTTGAAGAGTTGCAACATTCGCGTGACGATCGATCACAACGTCGAGCCGCATTTCGCGCGCGTTGTCGAGTTGATCAACCGAACGAACCAGCTCAACTACACGAAAATTCGCCTGAACAGCGAAGAGGAACAGAACCAGTTGCGCGAACTGCTCGGCGCGTACTCCTATCACGCGGGCTGCGTGTTCGTGACCGACAGTTACGGCGACTACGGCCTCGTCGGATTCTTCCTGATGCAGCGGCGGGCGAGCTTCAACAAGCTCATCCATTTCGTGTTCTCCTGCCGAACGATGCATATGGGCGTCGAG
>DATJUS010000118.1:0-4737 GCA_035502175.1 Rhizomicrobium sp. | reverse complement strand
AGATGCGCGAGCGGACCAGTGTGCTCGTCCTCGATCTTCTCGCATTCGGCGCAGATGCGGTCGCGCAGCTCCTCGAACCAGGCGCGTGCGCGACCCTTGCGGTCTTCAATCACGTCGCGTGACGTCACGCCGGAAACCCGTTCGTCTGCCTCAACGCCTCACCCAATACCATTGCCCCCGCGAGCGCCACATTGATGGAACGCAAAGCGGGGCGCAAAGGGATGCAAAGTCGCGCATCGGCGGTTGCATGGATTTCCTCCGGCACACCGGCGCTTTCGCGTCCCAGCAGAAGCGTATCATTCTGTCGGAATGTGAAAGTCGTGTAGGGCTCGGTCGACCTGGTCGTGAGCAGCACGATGCGGCCCGGCGCGCGATTCTCGACGAACGCCGTCCATGATGCGTGCCGGGTCACGGCCGCCTTCTCCAGATAATCCATCCCTGCGCGGCGGAAATTGCGGTCGCTGAAAACGAAACCGCAGGGCTCGATGATATCGACGGCCACGCCAAGGCACGCGCCGAGCCGGATGAGGGTGGCCGCGTTCTGGGCGATATCGGGCTGGAAAAGGGCCAATCTCATGGGATGCTTGACATACTATAGTATATACTCTTCGATATACACAGGAGAGTGCTATGTCGAAATATCAGGCGCTGAAACGGTTCTTCAAGGCGCAGGCGACGGACTTCCTGCGCATGACCTTCGATGAAGTCGAGAGGGAGGCGGGATTCAAACTGCCTGCCTCGGCACGGCTGCATCAGGCCTGGTGGGCCAACGACCGCGCCCGTCATGTGCAGGCCAAAGCCTGGCTCGATGCCGGCTACGAATCCGAACAGGTCGATATGAAGGAGGGCACGCTCGCTTTCCGGCGGGTGCCTGCGGAGCGCGCCTCTACGCTCGGCAAACCCGGCGGCATGTCCGACCCGGCCCGGGACTTTGTTTTGGCAGATATTCCGGACGCAGCGCGCCAGAACCGTCATCCCGCACTTGGCTCCATGAAAGGCACGTTTACGATCGAGCCCGGATGGGATCCAACCAGTCCCATGTACAGCGACGAAGAATGGGCGCAGATCGAAAAGGAAATGTCTGAGGACTGGGATCAGATCGAGCAGGGAATGTCGGGTCAAAAGCCGTGAACCAGACTTTGCTGCTCGACACGTGCGCCGCGATGTTCCTGCTCGCGAATGAGTCTATGGCCGATGCCGCGAACGAGGCTATCAACAGGTCGGTCGATGCCGGCGCACCGCTCTACGTTTCGCCGATCACGGCGTGGGAAGTCGGGATGCTTTCCCGCAAGGGCCGCTATAGGTCCTCGCTTTCGCCGCAACGCTGGTTTGCACAGTTGCGAGTGCTGCCTGGCATCCAGATCTGCGAGCTGAGCAGCGATGTCCTTATGGAATCGTCGTTTCTGCCGGGCAATTTCCACAAAGATCCCGCCGACCGGATCATTGCGGCGACGGCGCGCGAATACGGGTACACGGTAATGACTCGCGACGGGGCCTTGCTGGACTATGGCCGGGAAGGTCATCTATCGGTTCTAGAATGTTAGGCGCGGCATGCGCTTTCGGGTGGAGGGGACTATGACATCGAAATTCCTGCTGGCTGCGAGTGCTGCCGCTTTGCTGTTGGCGCAACAGGCCGCGGCGAAAGACATCGTCATCCATGCGGGGCATCTGCTCGATGGCGAGTCCAAGGCGGAACGCGCGCAGGTCTCGATCCTGATCCATGACGACCGCATCACCGGCGTGGAAAACGGCTTTGTGTCGCCCGCAGGCGCGGAGGTGATCGACCTTTCGAATGCAACGGTGCTTCCGGGCCTGATCGATTGCCACGATCACATCACATCCAATTTCGACGGCGGCAATCCGGTGGCGGAATCGGTGACGCGCACCGATTTCGACGATGCGTTTCTGTCGGTCGGCAATGCGCGCAACACGTTGCTGGCAGGCTTTACGACGATCCGCGATGTCGGCGCCAATCCGTATGTCGTGATCGCGCTCAAGAAGGCCGTGGCGCATGGCGATATCGCGGGTCCGCGCATGTTTGTCGCTGGCCCGCCGCTCGGACCGACGGGCGGTCACAATGACCCGTCCAACGGCTTCGACCCGATGCTCCATCACGACGGCTGGACCGATTGGATCGTCGACAGCCCCGAAGCGGCGCGTCACGCGGTGCGCAAGCTGCACCAGATGGGCGCCGATCTGATCAAGATCATGCCCAGCGGCGGTGTGCTCTCGATTGCCGACGACCCCAATCTTCAGCTGATGGACGATGACGAGATCAAGGCGGTGATCGACACCGCGCATTCACTGCATATGAAAGTCGCAGCGCACGCGCACGGCACGCAGGCGATCAATCACACGGTGGCACTCGGCGTGGATTCGATCGAGCACGGCTCCTTCGCCGATGCCGAGTCCTACAAGCTCATGAAGCAGCACGGCACTTATCTGGTGCCGACGATGTTGATCGCGCATGCGGTTGTCGAAGTCGCGAAGACCCATCCCGAGCAGCTCAATCCGTCCTCGGCTGCCAAAGCGCTGCAGGTGGGGCCGCGTATCCGCGAGAACCTCGCCAATGCCTACAAGGCCGGCGTGAAGATCGCGTTCGGCACCGATCAGGGTCTCGTCGCCCATGGCCTGAACGCGCAGGAATTCGCACTGATGGTCGATGCCGGCATGTCGCCCGCCGACGCGATCATGGCCGCGACGCACAACGCGGCGGATCTGATCGGCGATTCGAAGGACATCGGCTCGATCCAGCCTGGCCGTTACGCCGACATCGTCGCCGTCAAAGGTGACCCACTGAACGACGTCACGGAACTCGAGCGCGTCCAGTTCGTGATGAAGGGCGGGAAAGTCTATAAGCAGGGCGGTGTTGCGACGGGTCCGTAAAAGCGTCGCAAAAGCGCGGAATCGCTGGCGATTTCTGCGTCATCGTGCCGCAAGACCCTCCATTATCGACTCTCTATTTTACCCGCGAGTTTGGTTGCGCCGGTGTAACGGGGATGGCGCAATCCATTGGTCCTGCCTGCCCCAAGCGCCCGTTATGCATAGGTGACATCCGTGGCTACCACGACAGCGCCCGAACCCACGCGACGCGATTTTATCTACGTTGCCACAGGAGCCGTGGCCGCCGTCGGCGCCGGCCTCACCGCGTGGCCGTTCATCGATCAGATGAACCCGAGCTCGGCGGTTCTCGCGCTGGCTTCGATCGAGGCCGACATCTCGCACATCGCCGTCGGCCAGCAGACCGTGTTCACTTATCGCGGCCATCCGCTGTTCGTTCGCCGCCGCACGCCGAAGGAGATTGCGGAGGCGAAGGCCGTGAATATCGCCGATCTGGTCGACCCCTTGGCACGCAACGAGAACCTTCCCGACGATGCACAGGCGACAGACGCCGACCGCGCCGCGAAGGATCCGCAATGGCTGATCGTCAGCGGCGTCTGCACCCATCTGGGCTGCACGCCGACTGTGTCCACGCCGCAGGTGCCGCAAGGCGAGTATGGCGGCTGGCTCTGCCACTGCCATGGTTCGCAGTACGACACCGCCGGCCGCATCCGTAAGGGACCAGCGCCGCAGAACCTGGCGATCCCGAAATATTCCTTCCTTTCTCCCACGCGTATCAAAGTCGGCTAACGGAGCGCTCTCATGTCCGGTCCTTCGACCTACGTTCCGAAATCTGGTTTTGCCCGCTGGATGGATTCGCGTCTGCCGCTCGCGCGCTTCGCGCACGACACGATGCTCACCTTCCCGACGCCAAGGAACCTGAACATCTGGTACGCCTTCGGCGCCATCCTCACCACGATGCTCGGCATCCAGATCCTCACCGGCATCGTGCTGGCGATGCATTACGTCGCCAACGCGAACATCGCCTTTGACTCGGTCGAAGGCATTATGCGCGACGTGAACTACGGCTGGCTGATCCGCTACATGCATGCGAACGGCGCATCCTTCTTCTTCATCGCCGTCTATATCCACATGTTCCGCGGCCTCTATTACGGCTCCTACAAGGCGCCGCGTGAGGTTCTCTGGATCCTCGGCGTGATCCTGTATCTGCTGATGGTCGCGACCGCGTTCTTCGGCTACGTGCTGCCCTGGGGTCAGATGTCGTTCTGGGGCGCGACCGTGATCACCAACTTCTTCTCCGCGCTCGATCAGGTCACCCCGCATTGGGGCTCTGCGATCGCCACCTGGCTGTGGGGCGGATATGCGGTCGGCGACCCGACGCTGAACCGCTTCTTCTCGCTTCACTACCTGCTGCCGTTCGTGATCGCCGGCGTCGTCGGTTTGCATGTCTGGGCGCTGCATGTGCCCGGCAACAACAACCCGCTCGGCATCGACGTTCAGGGGCCGCAGGACACCGTGCCGTTCCATCCGTATTACACAGTGAAGGACGCGTTCTACGTGGCGCTGTTCATCCTGATCTATCTGGCCTTCGTGTTCTACGCGCCGAACTTCTTCGGCAATCCGGACAACTACACGCCCGCCAACCCGGTCGTGACGCCACCGGACATCGTGCCGGAATGGTACCTGCTGCCGTATTACGCGATGCTGCGTTCGGTGCCGCAGAAGCTGATCGGCGTTCTCGTGATGGCCGGTTCGCTGCTGACGCTGCTGTTCATCCCGTGGCTCGATACCTCGAAGGTCCGCTCCACGCGCTTCCGTCCGATGATGAAGCAGTTCTTCTGGCTGTTCGCGCTGGACTGCGTGATCCTTGGCTATTGCGGATCGCAGAGCGCGGAC
>DATJUS010000117.1:0-10610 GCA_035502175.1 Rhizomicrobium sp. | reverse complement strand
GATCGCCGTCAGCAGGCCGAGGATCGCCAGGACAACCAGCAGCTCCATCAAGGTGTAGCCGTGTTCACGATGCCGAACCGACGATATCCTGAACATATTCTGCCTCACTGCAGGGCCACGTCATTGATGCTGAGAATAGCTATGAGCATGGAGCCGATCAGACCTGCAATGACAAGCCCCAAGAGTATGGTCAGGCACGGTACGAGAAGAGCGAGAAGCCTGTCGATGGTGTGGCGGGTGCGCTGTTCGTCCAGATCGGCCTGACGGATCAGCATTTCGTCGAGCTTTCCCGTTTCCTCGCCGATCTGAACAAGGTCGAGGGTGACCGATGAGAACACGTTTTCACGCCCCAATCGCTGCGCGAAGCTTTCTCCCTCACGTAGGCTGGATGCGGTCGTACGCACAGCGTCGCTGAGAGCGGTGTTCCATAGCACATCCTTGGCAAGACCAAGAGCGACGGGCAACTCAACACCATTGGCAAGCAAGGTGCCCAGCATCCGATTGAACCGCTCGATCTCGATCGCCGCAAGGAGGCTGCCCAGGATCGGGATACGCAAAACCGCGGCATCGTACCGGCGGCGGAAAGCCGGCTGACGCAAGGCGGAGCGGAACCAATACACGGCTGCGACAATGACAAGCGCAGCCACCCACCAATAGTCACGAACGCCGTCTCCGAATTCCATCACCATGCGGCTCGGCCAAGGGATATTCGCGCCAGCTTGGGCGAACAGCGGTTTGAATTGCGGAAGCACAAACGCAAGTATCGCGAAGATAGAGAATCCGGCCGTCACCAGCAGAATTGCGGGGTATACCAGCGCCGAAGCAATCGACTCGCGAATAGCTTGGGTGCGGGAAAGATAGGATGAGAGTTTGCGCAGCGCAGGTTCCAATGCGCCGCCAAGTTCGCCTGCGCGAACCATGCCGACGTAGAAACGGGGAAACGAAGCGTGCTGCGCCAGCGCGTCAGCGAGAACGGCGCCATCGCGCACTTGTGCGCGAATGGCGACGAGCGTGTCCTTCAGCGCGCTGAGATCCTTCAAACCGATCAGAACCCCGAGCGCACGGTCCAACTCCAACCCGGCGCCGAGAAGTTCTGCCAATTCCTGGGTTGCAATCGAAAGGGTGCGAAGTCCGACCTTGCGACGCCCGGGCAGCAGTCCGGTCAGCCTGTCGGAGAGCGTTCCAGATCCCGCGGGGGCTGTTGAAAGAGGGTAATGGCCTTGGGCGCGAAGCTGACGCACGGCGGCGTCTTCAGAAGTCGCATCCAGCGTACCGCGCACGATCGCGCCTGCACCGGTCATCGCCTTGTATCGAAACGTTGCCATCGTCAGACCGCGCGCGTTGCCCGCAGAACCTCTTCAATCGTCGTCTCGCCGGCGAGAACTTTATGGATCCCATGCTGACGCATAGTGCGCATGCCGGACGCAATCGCGGCCTCCTGCAGGGCTACCGCATCGCCACTTTTCAGAAGGACGCGCCGGATATCATCGCCGAGCGGCAGGACCTCGACGATCGAACTGCGCCCGTGAAAACCGGTTCCGCCACAATGCTGGCAGCCCACGGCGCGAAAGAGCGATATGCTGCTGTCTCGGTCCGAAGCATGCAGTCCGATCTTTTGCACAAATTCCGGGACCGGCTGATAGGCCTCCCGACAATGCCGGCAAAGCACGCGTACGAGGCGCTGAGCGGCGACACCGTTTATTGTCGAGGTGAGCAGATAGTCCTCGATCCCCATATCGAGCAATCGCGCCACCGCGCTCGCAGCGTCGTTCGTGTGCAAGGTCGACAGGATCAGATGGCCGGTGAGTGCTGCCTGCACGGCAATCTGCGCCGTCTCCAGGTCGCGGATTTCGCCGATCATCATGACGTCCGGATCGTGGCGCAGAAATGAGCGCAGGGCGTTGGCAAAAGTAAGCCCAATCTGCGGTTTGACCTGCACCTGGTTGATGCCGTCCAGCTGATACTCGACAGGGTCCTCGATGGTGAGGATCTTACGTTCCGGCGTATTGAGCTCAAGAAGGGCCGCGTAGAGAGTTGTGGTTTTGCCGCTTCCTGTCGGGCCCGTGACAAGCACGATCCCGTGAGGCTCGTTCAACAGTGCACGAAAATCCCGGATGAGTGTGTCGTCGAAGCCCAATGTCGAGAAGTCGAGCGCCAGGTTGCCGCGATCCAGTATGCGCAGCACGACGCTCTCGCCATGGATAGTTGGCGTCGTCGCGACGCGCATATCGATTTCCTTGCCGCGTATCGCCATTCCGATACGGCCGTCTTGGGCAAGCCTGCGTTCGGCGATGTTGAGCTTCGCCATAATCTTGATGCGTGAAATCACCAGTGGAGAGAGATGCTGCGGTGGCGACTCTACCGGCTGGAGCACGCCGTCGATGCGAAAGCGAATACGCAGTTCGTTCAGCATGGGTTCGATGTGGATGTCCGAAGCGCGTTGCTCCACGGCTCGCGTAATCAGATGGTTCACGAGTCGGATGACCGGGGCTTCACTCGCGCTGTCCTTGAGCCGGTCGAGGTCATCCTCGAACACCCCTGCAGTGCGATCTGGCGCTTGCTCGAAGATCTGGCGGATCTGCGATTTTCCTTCGCCATAGAGGCGCGCGTAGGCAGCCTCAAAGTCCGCCGGATAGGTTACAAAACGTACGACAGGCTTGCCGACTGCGAAACGAACGGCATCGCAGGTGTAATGGTCGAGGGGGTTGACCATCGCGACGACGACTTCGTTCTGGCGCTCTTCGATCGGGAATATCTGCTTCTCGCGAAGGAACGTGCGTCGCAGAACCCCTTCCAGGAGAGGGGCGGCGGGGAAGTGCTGGGGCGTGGCGATCTCGAGTTTGAGATGCGCGGCGAGCGCATCGGCGAGGTCGCGGTCTGTCAGGATTCCCAGGCGCGTCAGGACGTGTTCGAACTGCTCGTCGCTTTCGCCGGCAACCTGCTCCGCACGCGCAAGCGCTTCTGGCGTGATCTTTTCGCAGGTCAGAAGGTATTTGCCGAACGCGGCGGACGGCTGTGAATTCAGGCGTGAAGCGCCATTGCCAACGCTGTTCGTGTGTCCCTCATGCGCCATCGCGCCTTCCCTCCGGTCTTCGGAGTATAGGGAGCGGTCCTTGAACTTGCCATCGCACCAACCGCGCCCCTGGCGGTCTACGATTTGTCCGCAAAAAGGCGACCGCCAGCAAATTTGGGCTGGCGGTCGCTGTGGACGCGGGAGTTTGCGTCGGACGTCAGTGCGGCAGCAAGGGTTGCTTCTGGCTTATGTCCAGCGTGCCCAAACCGGTGGTGAAGTCGAAGTATGGCAGGGCGGTGTAGAGGCCGTCCGCACCGGTCAGCACATCGTTGAACCCGTCGACCTTCTGCGTAAGGCCGGTCGGATTGCCTGGGGCCGTGCCAAACGCAGGGTAACCGGCGTAGAGACGCGGCGCGGCAAAGCCCTGCGTATTGTTGTAGGACGATTGCAGTCTCGCCCATGCGCCAGCGGCCAGCGGCGAGGACAGGCTCGTGCCTCCGATGTACTCGGTCGCACCATTGACATAGACGATGGCGCCAGTGTTCGGATCGGCGTCCATAGAAATGTCGGGGATTGCGCGGAACGTGACCGGCAAGCCGCTATTTGTCGGGACGACCGGCGATTGCCAGGCAGGCGAATATTCGAACTGGCTGATGCCGCCGCCGCCCGCATACCACGCGACCTCGCTGTTGTAGCCGCCATTGGTGTTGGTCACGAGGGTCGTGCCGCCAACGCCGATCACGTAAGGCGACGCTGCGGGATAGCCGACGAACGGGGCGCCAACAGGAACGCCGTTGGGCGTGCCGACCGGGCAGAACGAACCTGTATCTCCGGTCGAGGAGAACATTGTCTGGCCCTGCGCGGCTGCTTCCAGGAACGACTGATCGGCTGCGACCATTGTGCCGTCCAGAAACGGGAAGAACTCGCAGATGCCGAAAGACGCGTTTCCGACCTGCGCAAGATCATCTGTCGCCCATTTGTTGAATTCGAGCGCGGTGTCCTGATCGGTAAGCGACGTGGTCGTATAGATGTAAAGCTTCTTCACGGTGCCGGCCATGCCGGTGGTGTACTGGGTGTCGAGGTCCCATTCGTCGGCGCCGGAAGTATCGCTGCTTGGAAGCCCGACCTGGACGACCGATACCGGAACCTGGGAGAGGCCCATCGCTGCCTCGAATGTGCGCAGATCGGGAATTACGCCGCTCACGTCGCCCTCTGCCATGATTGCGACGGAGGTCTTGCTGGCCTTCGTCACATGGCCCACGTCATACGCCCGCCAATATGTTTGCGGATCGTACGTGAAGCGCAGGCATCCCTTGATCGAGACGTCGCATGGTGTGATCGGCGTCGTGGCGGCCACATTGTTGAGGCCGAGCACGGACAGCACAACGCCGTTCAGCGCTTGTGGCACTTGCACGGGTGTGGTGTTGACGAACACCTGCTTACCGTTCTGCTTAAAGCGCGCAAGCGTGGTGTTGAAGGCCGCCTGAATCTGCGCAGCGCTGCCTGTCGCCGTGATGAAGAGCCTGTTGGGCTGGACGGAGATGTTGCTGAAGCCGAAGCCTGCGAGATAACCCGTCACGGCATTCACCGCCGCGGTGCTGGGAGCGTAGCTGGTGTTGAATTGCGCCGGAGTGATGAATTTGCCGAAGTCGGCAGATCCTGGTGTCGCCTGACTCTGGATGAGATTCCGCAGCGCCTGCGCGTTCTGCATCTGCAGTGCGACCGCAATGTTCATGGTCGTGGTTGGGCTGACAGCGCCAAGCAGCTTCGCCTTTATCAGCGGTATCGCTTGGGTATGCGTATTTTCCCAACCTCCCACGGCATAGGACGGCTGTGATGCTGCAAGGCACAATGAGGCCGTTGCGGCGCCTGCCAGGAGACGCCACTTGGAAGTGATCATGGTGATGGAACCCTCTCTTATTCTTGCAGACAACGATGTCAGTAGTGGGTGGTTCCCGAAAAACGAGAATATTTTCGCCGCGCAGCGATGGGCTTAACTTTGCCGCGGTTTGGCTGCAGATCTTGTGAGGCGAACTGGTCCCGGGCGGCCATGAGTGCCCATGGCGAAGATAGTTTGATACGGCTTCGATTGATTCTAGCCGAGCCGCTCGCGCACGATTTCGTAGAATAACGGGACGAAGAAGATCGCCAGAACGGTTGCCGTCAGCATGCCGCCGATCACGCCGGTGCCGATGTCGTTCTGACTCGCCGCTCCGGCGCCCGTGGAGACCGCGAGCGGAATCACACCTGCGATAAACGCCAGAGATGTCATCAGGATAGGGCGAAGTCTCAGGCGGGCGCCTTCGACGGCGGCATCGCGGATCGATTCGCCGCGCTTTTGCGCATCGACCGCGAACTCGACGATGAGGATCGCGTTTTTCGCCGAAAGACCCATCGTGGTGAGGAGGCCGACCTGAAAGTAGATGTCGTTGTAAAGTCCGCGAAGCGTAGCAGCCAGAATGGCGCCAACGATGCCAAGTGGAATGACGAGCATCACGGATAGCGGAATCGACCAACTTTCATAGAGCGCTGCCAGAAGCAGAAAAACGACCAGTGCGGAGATCGCATAGAGCGCGGCAGTCTGTGAGCCAGCTTGGCGTTCCTGATAGGAGAGGCCGGTCCATTCCAGTCCAACGCCCTTCGGCAATTGCTGGAACAGCTTCTGGACTTCTTCCATAGCAGTGCCGGAGCTTTTGCCTGGAGCGGGCGATCCCTGAAGCTCCAATGAACCGACGCCATTGAATCTCTCAAGCTTTGCAGGGCCGAGCTCCCAGCGATAGCTCGCAAAGGACGAGAACGGCGCCATCTCGCCGGAAGTGCTGCGCACATACCAGCGATAGAGATCGTCAGGCACCATGCGATAGGGCGCGTCGGCTTGCATGTAGACCTTCTTCACCCGACCGCGGTCGATGAAGTCGTTCACGTACAGACCGCCCCAGGCGGTATTCAGCGTGTCGTCGACGTCCGCAAGCGAAAGGCCGAGTGCTGTTGCCTTGTCCTTATCGATGTCGATGTGAAGCTGAGCCGTGTCGTCGAGACCGTTCGGGCGAACGCCGGAGAGCAGAGGATCTTTCGCCGCAAGCTGAAGGAACTTGTTTCGTGCTTTCATCAGCCCGTCATGGCCGAGATTTCCACGGTCTTCCATCTCGACGTCGAATCCCGAGGACTGTCCGAGCTCCTGAACCGCGGGTGGTATGAGCGCGAACACCATCGCATCGCGGAATTGCGAGAACTTTGCCATCGCCCGCTGAACGATACCTTGAGCGTGGTTGGCTGAACCCGAACGTTCGTTCCACGGCCTGAGATGCACGAATGCGATGCCGGAATTCTGACCCGCGCCCGCAAAACTGAACCCGGCGACGATGAACGTGGTCTCGGCATTCTTTTGTTCGTCGACCATGTAGAAGTGCTCGACCTGCTTGGCCACAGCGAGCGTGCGCGCTTGCGTGGCGCCGACGGGCAGGGTGATCTGGGTCAGGATTGTGCCCTGATCTTCTTCGGGCAGGAATGCGGTGGGCAGGCGAATGAACAGCAGCACCAGAACGACGATGATCGCGCCGTAAATCAAGAGCGCTGGGCGGACCCAGCGGAGGAAACGCTCCAATGCGCGGTGATAGCGGTCGCGACCATATTCGAATGTATCGTTGAACCAGTTGAAGAATCGCCAGTGCAATTCCTCATCGCCCCCCTTTGGGATCGGCTTCAGCAGTGTGGCGCAAAGCGCGGGCGTCAGAATCAGTGCCACGGTAATCGACAGCACCATCGCGGACACGATGGTTACCGAGAATTGGCGATAGATCACGCCGGTGGAGCCGCCAAAGAACGCCATGGGCAGAAACACGGCAGAAAGCACCAATGCGATGCCAATCAGCGCGCCGGTGATTTCCTGCATGGACTTCTTGGTCGCGTCCTTCGGTGAAAGCCCGTCTTCGCGCATCAAGCGTTCGACGTTCTCGACGACCACGATGGCATCGTCGACCAGAAGGCCGATGGCGAGCACCAGCGCGAACATCGTGAGTGTATTGATGGAATACCCGAAAGCCGCGAGCACGCCGAAAGTGCCGAGAAGCACGACCGGCACGGCAATCGCCGGGATCAATGTCGTGCGCCAGTTCTGCAGGAACACGAACATTACGATGATGACGAGGATCGTCGCCTCGACCAGCGTCTTGATGACATCGTTAATCGAAAGACGGATAAACGTGGTGTTGTCGACCGGGAAAGCCAGCTTCACGCCCGGCGGAAAGGTTGACGCCAGCTCCGTAGCTTTCGCTTTCACGGCGTCGGCGGTCTTGAGAGCGTTGGCGCCCGGTGCGAGCTGAATTGCGATACCCGCGGCAGGCTTGCCGTTCATCCGGCTCACAACGGCATAGCTTTGCGCTCCAAGCTCCACGCGAGCGACCTCCTTGAGCCGGACAATGGCGCCTGCGGTGCTCGTCTTCAGAACGATATTCTTGAACTGCTCGGGCGTTTCGAGGCGTGACTGCGCCGTGACGGTGGCGTCGAGCTGCTGGCCGGGGACGGTCGGCTGTGCGCCCAGTTCACCGGCCGACACCTGAACATTCTGCGCGAGAATCGCGTTCTGCACGTCCGAAGGTGTGAGGCCAAAACTGTTGAGCTTGAACGGATCGAGCCAGATGCGCATCGCATAAGGCGAGCCGAATACCTGCGCCTGACCCACACCAGAAACGCGGCTGAGCGGATCCTGCATCTTGCTCGCCATGAAGTCGGAGATGTCGATGTTCGTATAACGGCCGCTGTCGTCATACAGTGCGACGACAAGCAGGAAGCTGCTTTGCGATTTCGTGACAACGACACCCTGCTGCTGAACCTCCTGCGGTAGGGTTGGTGTCGCCTGCTGCACCTTGTTCTGCACCTGCACCTGGGCGATGTCCGGGTTGGTGCCGGGCGCGAAGGTGGCGGTGATGGAGACTTGTCCATTCGAACTCGAGGACGACGAGAAATAGAGCAGATTATCGACGCCAGTGAGCTGCTGCTCGATCACCTGCGTCACAGAGTTTTGCACCGTCTCTGCTGATGCGCCAGGATAGGTGGCGCTGATCGTCACCGCGGGGGGAGCAATCGTCGGATATTGCGTGATGGGAAGAATTTGAATCGCCAGTACGCCCACAAGCGCGATGACGATTGCGATCACCCACGCAAAAACCGGCCTTTCAATGAAGAACTGCGAAAGACCCATCAGTGACCCTTCGCGGGCTTCAGAAACGATGCCGGCACGGGATTGACGGGCATGTCCGGCTGCACTTTTTGCAGACCTTCAACGATGAGCTTGTCGCCCGGTTTCAGGCCATCGGTTACCAGCCATTTGTCGCCTATGGCGCACGACGTCTTGAGAAGACGAAGGCGCGCGACGTTCTTGGCGTCAACGACCAACGCGGTCGGATCGCCTTTTTCATTGCGGCTCACGCCCTGTTGCGGCGCGAGGATGGCATTGCGGTCGACACCCTCTTGAATCGTCGCGCGCACGAACATGCCCGGCAGCAATAGCCCATTCGGGTTGGGAAAGATGGCACGCAAGGTGACCGCGCCGGTCGTTTGATCCACGGTTACTTCGCTGAACTGCAGACGACCTTGTTGCGTGTACTGCGCGCCGTTGTCGAGCGTCAGTGTGGCGGGCGCGTCTGCCGGTTCCTGATTCACGTTGCCATGCTGAACGGCGAGCTTCAGCGAGAGCACCTCGCTGCTGGACTGCGTGATGTCCACGTAGATCGGATCCAGAGTCTGAATGGTCGCAAGCGGCGTGGTCTGATCCGCGGTGAGCAAGGCTCCAGGGGTCACCGACGAACGGCCAATGCGACCCGAGATCGCGGCCGTGATCCGTGTATAGCCGAGATTTATCCGAGCCGTCTCGACATTCGCCAAGGCTTGCTTGTACGCGGCGACCGCGTCGTCGTAGTCCTGCGGCGCGATCGCATTCTGCTTCACCAGCGCCGCGTAACGTGCCGCTTTGGCTTTGGCGGCCGCGAGGACGGCAACCGCATTGTCGTAGGCCGCCTTATAAGGCGCGGGGTCGATTTGATAGAGCGGTTGCCCTTGCTTGACGACCGCGCCTTCTGTGAAGAGCCGCGCTTTGAGGATACCGCTCACCTGCGGGCGTACATCTGACACCGCATAAGAGTCAGTGCGGCCAGGCAGTACCGCCGTCAGCTGCACCGGTTCTGTTTTGATGACGACGACGCCAGCATCCGCCGGCGGACGCTTCGGCGGCGTGCCGGGACCACATGCTGCGAGAACGAAAAGCGCAAGGCATGAGACTGGAATCGAATAGCGGCAAAAATGCATCGGAGACCGGATCCGGGATAAGGAAATGAGAGAGCCGGAACAATCCGACACGACCTACGTATTCTTCGCAACTGCAATATTCCAGTGCGGTTTCGCAATTTTTGTGTGTTGATTGGGAACGTTTTCGCGATCTGCGAAATGTGTCGCAGAGTTTCGCAGAGCCTCGCCAGTTCCTACTGAAAGAGCGTGAACCCGAAATCGACGCAGAATTTCAGCAGGGGTACGGCCGCTGCAATGATCGCGAACACGATCACGGCCAATCCGCATAAGGCCAGATCGTGGGACCGGTCAGGTTCATGATTGTGAACCAGCGCCATGGCTTCCTCCTTGGCGAGCACTTTCGGCCCGCTTGTGGCAAAGTGTGCGCGCCTCACGGCACAAAATCCATACAAATGTTATGACTTTGGCCTCCTAGGCCACCAAAGCGGCCGCGCTTTCCCTGGGTGCAAACGGCGGTTGGGAAGGCTCGCAGCGGTTTTGCACAACGCTCAGGATACGTTGCACAACGCCGACGGCTTCTTCATCGCTGAAAATGCGGGCCCACGCGATGTCGCCGATAAGGTATTGCGACGCCGCTCTCCGGGCATCGTTGTCGTCGATCGCGAGCGTTTTCATCACGACCGACAAAACGCCATTCGGCCTGTGCAGCCGCATCTCGTATTCGCGCATTGCAAAACCCCTTTGAACGACAGATTTCTGGTTCTTCAGCTCCACTTCAATTCGCACGCGTCCAGATTTCGGACCGGCAGAAAACGATGTTGCAGCCCCGGACCTTCAGCGTGTCCGGCGAAACGAGGGTCAATGTCGAATCGCTGGATTGATCTCCTGTCTGTGGGTCGTAGACGTTTCCGCCTTCCCAGCGTTCCGGGCCGCCCGTGTAGCCCGTCAAGATCATGAGGCCCTTCACATGCCGTGTCCGTTTTGATGGATCGGGATTTTTTACATCCATCTGCTGAGCATTCGCGTGCAACTGATTGCCGTCTACCACACGCCCGCAAAGCGCTTCACCGCAAGGCTCGATACGCACGCGCCCGTTGTTCTTCGCGGTTGCCCATAGCCCAAAGACACTGGCGGCTGCCGTCGCAGGTGTTGTCGCGGCCATCGCTATGCAAAGGCAAATGACGCTAAGCTGGTGCATAGCTGGATGCCAGCGTCGCTTCCACCCCGGCGATCAGCGCACGGTCGTCGACCTGCCACGGATGGAAGCTTGGCTTGTAATAGGCAAAGTAGCTGGGTGCGACCCGGCGCATGATGCCCGGCTTCGAGCAGAGATAACGCAAAAGTGCACGCCAAC
>DATJUS010000116.1:0-9703 GCA_035502175.1 Rhizomicrobium sp. | reverse complement strand
AAGCCTGGCGAGCGCTCGCCGGAGGATCGTCGGGCTGTTGCGCTCTATTCCTGCCTGATCACGGATTTAAGGCGCGCCTGGCATGCCGTGCGCGTGCATGAAGCCGCGCCGTCGCTTAGGCCTAGCGACGACGAAAGCGCTGCGCGTGCTTCGCTAGCCGCCCTCACGACCCGCGATCGGATGCCGCTCTATACCCGTCAGCAGATCGAAGCTCTGCTCAAGCGCTCACGCTGGGCCCAAGCGGCGCTCGTGGTGTTTGGCAAAGAGAATGTCGAGAAATGCTTCGCGGCGCATCGTAATACGCCCAATCTTGCGGGCCTGAGCCGCATCTACGAGGCGTCCGATATCGCCCTCGCCCCGCCGCAGGGCCCAGAGGTCGTCCAATTTGCCGACGTGCAGTCCGAGGCCGAGAGGACCGACTTTGCGGAGTGGACTAGGACGCTGCGTGGGATCGGCCGTATGGCATGTCACGGCTGGCCGGTCTTCGACGACAACAAGGTGCCGACCTATGTTGAAGATGATCTTTTCAAGGTTTCGGACGATCTGCCCAGGCTCAAGTCTTCCAACGGTCTGACCAACGCGCCATATGAAGATGCGCGGTTCGATATCTTCAAAACGAACGCGACGCCGAAACAGAGGGATATTGCCCGCTCTAATGCGCGCCAGGCACGCAAGCTCGTTTGGCTGTTGCATGGTTTGGCGCCGAGCCTACCAGCGATTATCCACTCGGAAATCATGGCAATGCATTATCAAGTCGAGTTGCTCAGGAACGCTGCGGATGAACCCCAGTTCGAGAACCAGCGAACGAAACTGCATGACCTCGCCGATGAGATGTATTCCGCGGCTGACGAAGAGATGGCGAAATGGGCCACGCTGATCGGGACGTTGAGCGTTGTGCTGCGCTATATCAAGATCAAGGCGCTTCACTTGGACGTTTCCTTCGCGCTGCGTGAAGCGTGCAAGCGGCTGACGCCGGAGATGGCGGACAGGACCAAGCCGGAAGAGAAGAAGGAGTATCTCAACGCAGAGAAGGAGCTTCGGCAGCTGCTTCGCGACTGCGGCTACGATCTCCATGGCGGCCAGACTCCGCGCGCGATCATGGTCGAGCTTCTCGAAGCATTCGAAGGAAAGAGGGACGCAGGCAAGACTGCTGACGGCATCGGGGCGAAAGGCGGTTCGCCGATGAACCCTGACCTTTCGACGTTTCCGGACAATGCCCCGTCCACGCTTTTCGGCGAAGACTGGCTCAAGGATATCTTAGCTCGACGCAGCCTCAAGCTGAGGACAACCAAACGGGACGGCGCTGTGCGGGAGAGCATCGACGATGGCATTAGCGTCAACGGAGTTTTCGGCGAGACCGAGCAGTGGCTTTGGACAGCCAATCGCGGGCTGCGCAAGTTAGGCGCGGTATTGCGCGAACGAAACCACGCCAACGCGCGCCAACGCGGGACGAAACGAGCGCGCCGTGGCGTCCAGAAATGAGATAGAGGCTTCGTCCTGGGATTGGTTGATCTCGCGCGCCATTATAGGCTGGAACGCGCGGGTCGAGAACGGTGGCGTACGGCTTCTTGCCAAGGACGCCCTTAAACTCGGCTTCGTCGATCACCTCCGGCGCGCGATGCCACTGCAGGCGTTGCGCCTGTCATCCACCGATATCGAATACGCGCTTGAACGGTTCTTGGTCCAGGCGCCGTCATTTCTACACTGGTATCTCAGGATGCAATCGGCGGGCGCGATCCATATCGACTGGTCGCTGAGGCAGCCTTGGATCGAACTCGAATCTATCCCATCCTGGATAGCCCTCTGCAACGATCTTGAACCCGACGCGGTGGTCGCGCTCGCTTGGGCGCAACGTCTTCCGCGCGGGACCGAGGCGAGCGATAGAGCGGCGCTGGCGATGTGGCCAACTACCCCGCGCTCGGGAGACCATGCTCTGCGCGTTCTCTGCAAGCGGGGACTTTCCGATATGCATGTTCATTCCAGCGGCGTGCGCTTGGTGCAACAGGCATGGATCGGTTTGATGATCAACCAACTGCCGTCCGAGCGAATGCGCGAGATGGGCAGTCTCTACAAGAGAGAGAGCGACGTGCTTAGCGCCGATGTGATGTCGGCGAAGAAATGGCGCGGATATCTCGCCGCGAAGGTCGGCGTCGATCTCAATGAAGAGGCGCGCGATATGGCTAATCCCACAGGAGAGCAATGGTTTGTTTGGTCGAAACATCAGCTCCGCTCTGAGCGTCAGGTTCTGATCTCAGCTTGGCGGCACGTGCAGACGCCGGATCATTCGGACGATGATGTCGTAAAGCTCCTCGATCGATACACACACCTGAAAAATCGATTCTATCGCCGTGCGCGACAGCCTGCGCTAGTCGGTGCCCGCGGGTTGCGCGACTTCGACACACGGTACTTTAAATCGCTTAAGCGGGAAAACCGCATCGACAAAATGCCTCGGCGCTATCGGAAGTCTGGCGCGGCCGGGCGCGGCACGCAACAGGGGCAATCGTACGCGCAGTCCATACGGTTCGCGATGCAGCCGACCGGTGATGCATGCCGATATCTGCTTGAGTCGGAAGATTTGAAGCGGGTGGAGCTGCGTATCGCCCCGTTCGGAACCGCCGTCGAGTATTGGCGCCAGTTCAGCCGTTTCAACAGGCTCATCGGGCAGCTGAAGCGGGCTCACACGAATCGTGATTTCGAGATTCGGTTCGCCGTGCATTTCAAGCGCAGCAATGAGGTTGTTCCCGGCGGCGTGCCGAACTTGTTTCAACGCCTGCGAGAGTTGGATCGGGATACCGCAGCGCTAAGGCTCGCACTCGCTGATCCGACCAAGTACCAAGAATACTTGGGCGCGTTGGCGCGCATTGACGTTGCCGGCCAGGAACGGGACACCGCACTTAATGTCTACGCGATGCACCTTCAGTTACTTCGCGGAAATCCAGAGGCTTTGTCGGCGCTTGAGGCGATCGCGCATCGGGCGCGCAGCGGCGGTGAGACATTTCCATTCCTCAGCAGATGGATATCGCTCGTAGATCGTGGCGAGCATCGTCCACATGGATGGGAGCGCCCCTTGGGCCTCACGGTGCATGCCGGAGAGGACTATGCTGACCCCCTTGACGGCTTATACCAAATTGCCACTGCGATCGAGGCCTGCGGTCTCCAATCCGGTGATTCGATTGGCCACGGGTTAGCTCTTGCAGACGGCATCAGCTATCCCCCCAGCGGCCTCTTTCCGCTAATCCCGCGCGGTGCCGCTTTTGATTCCCAGTGTTGGCTCTTGGATTTTCTGGATCGAAAGGATCTCGCCGGCGATCTGCGGCAGGAGCGCAATCAACTTGTCGATCTGGTTGAGCATGACGGCTCACGCATCTATCGGCGCAGCCGCAACGCGGCATATTTTCTCGAAAAATGGAAAGAAACACGCTTGCCTGATCAGCCCGGAAGCAAAGGCGATAGGCGCCCAGCCTTGTCGAACGATGTGCGTGACAAGGCCATTTATGCAGCGCGCGAAGAGCTGCTCGATGTTGGCGCCCGTCATGGCCTAGAGCGTGCAGTCGCATCCGCTCAGAAACATTTGATAGAGGTGCTTAGCCGTAGGGGCGTTGTCGTAGAGCTCAATCCGTCTTCCAATTTGCGTATTTCCGGTTCGCGGGAGCTCGCCGACAGCCCTACTCTTGCTCTGCTGAAGCAGTCGGCCGAAAACTTGCTCGTCAGCATCAACACAGACAATCCTGGCGTTTTTAGCAGCGCCATAGAAAACGAATATGCACTGCTGCTTGCAAGCATAAGGGCTGAAACAAGCCCCTTGAAGGAGCGGCAACTCCGCGAACTTCTCGAAGCAGCGAGAGCGACGGGAATGGAGATACTTCGATAGCGAAGACCACGTCACGCCGCGCGGGAAATTTGAAAGTGCTGCGAATCTGCTTTTCTGTCTCAATGCGGCGTCGATGAGCGGTAATCTAACCCGGGTCCCTTTGAGGTTTTTTTGTTTTGATATGGCGGAGCCGGGGGGATTCGAACCCCCGGTACGTCTTTACAACGTACAACGGTTTAGCAAACCGCCGCCTTCAGCCACTCGGCCACAGCTCCGTCGGGGCGTCCTTGTGCCCCAGAATGCTCGGCCCCTCAAGCGTTCCGGACGCGCACCACGCAGAAATCGATGCCCGTTTTCCGCCATTTCGCGGGCCGCGATTGCCTTGAGCGCTCGTAATGCTTGTCTGCCAGGGCCGAGAGGCGCAGCATCGCCTCACGGGGAACCGAGGCTTGGCCACGCCACGCCGCATCATTCGCCGTCCTGGCACGGCGCGGCAGCGAAGCCTTCAGACCGGCGTAAGCCGGAGAGAGGTGCTGCCATGCAAGTCAAACACATCCTGGTTGTGAAGGGGCGCGACATTGTCGCGATCGCAAGCGACGCGACGCTTGCCGACGCCGCTTCGCTGCTCGCGCGCCGGCGCATCGGCGCGGTGATCGTACGCGATGGAAAAGGAATGCTCGCGGGAATTCTTTCCGAGCGCGATGTCGTGCGCGCAGTCGCCGAGCAGGGCGCGGGTGCGCTCGCGCAGCCGGTGAGCGCCTACATGACGCACGACGTCGCGACCTGCGGCGAAACCGATACCGTCGATGAGTTGATGGAGATGATGACACAAGGCCGCTTCCGGCATGTGCCGGTAAAGGACGCGCGGGACGGGTTGATCGGAATCGTCTCGATCGGTGACGTGGTGAAATCGCGCATCGAGGAAACCGTGCGCGAGGCGGCGACGCTGAGGGACTATATCAGCGCCGCCGGTTGAGATTGAGTTTGATATCGAGAATGCTTGGCCCGCTGCTTCGGGGCCGATGTCGATGATGCGTTGTATAGGCGCTGTGTGGGCCGCCGTCTGCGCATCTACGGCAATGAATTTCGCCTTTGCATCGGACGCGGTACCCGCGAAGAAATGGGTTGCGATCGAGGCTTCTCATTACGCCTGGCATAAGGGCGCGGCGCCTTACACATTTGCTGTCGAGGAAGGTCACGGTCGGGGCAATGAGACTTCGCCGCGTCTTGATATCGTCGATCCCAGCGGTAAATCGGTGACGGTTGCTGCTGGAGGCGGCTGGACGACGCTGACAGGCGACCAGATGCTTGCGCCCCCGGTAAGGGACAATCTCCTGCATTCCAACTACCTGTTTCTGACGGCAAAGCTCGCGAACGCGGCGGGCGAGCCGATGCTGTTCGTGTTTGGGCAGCCGGATGCCAGCGAGTCGGGCGCGATGCGCGTCATTGCGCTTGATCCGAAAGGCGTTCCACGCGTCGTGCTGGCGGAAGGCACATATCGTCTGATGGCGCTTGAGGACCTCGATCACGATGGGGAGAATGAAGTGATCGGCGCACGCACGCTGTCGCAGTCATCCGGCGCGTGCACCAAAAGCTACGATCCTATTTCGGTGTTCAAGCTGACGGCGACGCGCGACCGGTTGGTCTATTCCAAGGCGCTGAGCCGGATCTATATGGAAGCGCACCGCATGGAATGGGCGGGGCCGAAAGCGCGCGAAGACATCGATGTCTCGACATGCGGCACAAACAAAGGCCGCATCGTGCCGAAATCGGCGGAGCGATAACACGCAAAGCCGGCGGCGCTGTGCGAATGCATCAGCGCCGCCGGTCAGATTCGCGGTTAGGCCGTCGCGATGTAGTTGTCGACGACCTTTTCCAGCACGGCGAGCGGGAGTGCGCCCGAGAGCAACACCGTGTCGTGGAATTTGTGCAGATCGAACTTTGCACCCAACGCCGCTTTCGCCTTGTCGCGAAGACGCAGAATGGTGAGCTTGCCGACCATGTAGGAGCACGCTTGACCGGGCCATACGCAATAGCGTTCGATCTCGGTGATTGCTGAGGCTTCCTGGTCGCCGAGCGTGTCGACGTAATACTTCACCGCCTGCTCGCGGCTCCACTTCTTCGCATGCATGCCGCTGTCGACGACGAGACGCACGCCACGGAACATCGAGTCGTGCAACTGCCCGATCTTGCCCCAGGGATCGTCGTCATACATTCCCATTTCGCCGGCGAGTTGCTCGGCATAGAGCGCCCAGCCTTCGACATAGGCGGTGAAGCCGCCGACCTTGCGGATGAGCGGCAGCGGCGATTCCTGGCTGATCGAGATCTGCAGGTGATGGCCGGGAATGCCTTCGTGATAGGTGAGCGTCGGCAATGTCCAGCTCGGCACTTCGGCGGTGTCGCGCAGGTTGATGTAGTAAGTGCCGGGGCGTGAGCCATCGAGCGTGGCGTTCTGATAATAGCCGCCCGGTGCGCCAGCTTCGGTGTATTTCGGCACTCGCTTGATCTGTAAATCGGCCTTTGGCAGCGCGCCAAAATAGCCGGGAAGCTTCGCGCGGATCGCCTGAACCTTCACATTCAGATCGGCGATCAGCTTGTCCTTGCCGGCATCGGTGTTTTCGTAGCGAAATTTCGGATCGTTATACATCGCGCGCAGGCGCTCGCCCACCGTGCCCTTGGTCAGGCCATTGGCCTGCATGATCGCGTCGATCTTCGCAGTGTGGTCCTTCACGACGTCGAGGCCGAGCTGATGGATCTCGTCCGGCTTCATCGTCGTGGTGGTCGCGGCCTCGAGCGACGCTGCGTAATACGCATCGCCGTCGGGCAGGCGCCATACACCGGCATCGTGCACGGCTTTCGCCTGCAGACTCTTCAGAAGCGCGATCTGGCGGTCGAGCGCGGGATAGACGCGTTGCACCAGAAGCCGCGTTGCGATCTTGCCGTAGTCGCCATCGATCTTCTTTTCCTTCGTGCGCCGGACAACGGAATCCACCATCGGAGATTTTTCCGCGGGCACGTCGCGCAGCTTGTGCAATTGCTCGAGCGCGCGGGCGAGCACGAAGTCGGGCGGTGTCACGCCCATCGCAATGTCATGCTCGGCGACCTCGCGCTCCTGGTCGAGCGCGGTCGCGAATTCGGAGAGGCGCGAGAGATAGGCGTCAGCATCGCTCTTGTCCTCGATGCGATGTTGGCTGTCGAGGAAGTCGGGCGCCTGGGAATAAGAGCCGGTCAACTGGCTGATAACATAGGGGCCGCCCACGCCGCCGCCGCCGTAGTTGAAGCGCTTGTTGTCGTCTTCCTGCTGCTGCAGCCCGTAGAGGACGACGTCGTAGTTGACGGCATCCATGCCGGTGAGCTTGCGGCGATCGATCGTCTTCAGGCGGTTCAGCTGATCGGTGTTTAGGCGCTTGAAGAATTCGACCTGTTCGAGCGAGCGGTCGCCGACCATGTACTTCTGGTAGGCGCGGTCGCCCTTGTCGATGCCGAGGCTGGTCGAGAATTCCGGCGCCTGGTCAAAGACGTCGTCCATGAACGAATCGAACATCGCGTTCATCTTCGCGGCTTCGGGATTGGCGGCGGGCGCGGCGGTGGTTGTCGCGGCTTTGGCAAGAACCGGTGTGGCAGCGAGCGCAGCCGAAGCAGCGCCGCTCAGAAGAACGGTACGACGATCAAGCATATGGAAACCCCTCGAATGGCAGGCGAGACTTAAGGACGGAGTTCCCCTCCCGCAAGACTAGTGGGAATTCCGAGCAGTCACGTTTGCGTAAAGTGGGGGAACTTCAAGCTTAACGGCGTGAACATTCGGACACGCGAAGCGCGTCGCGGCTCTTTGTGGCAATTCCAAGGTGTTATTTTCGCAGGCGCGAAGTTCCCGGAACGCCCGTTGGTGAATCACGTTTGCTGAATGGCGGCCGTGCGTATCCGCGGCCCAGATGGGAGATTCGTCATGAAGATCATTCACACCGCATGCGGTGCCTTGCTCGCAGCCGCGTTTATTGCGCCAGCGTTGAGTGCGCCGGCATCGACGGCACCTACGGCCACGATGCCGTCGACCACAACGCCATCTACAACCACGCCGTCGACAACAATGCCGGCAACCACACCGCCGACAACGCCTTCGACAACGACGCCGACACAGCCGACGTCAAATCCGTACACGCCGGACCATGGCACGACGACGAACGGTCAGCCGATGCCGGATACATCCAACCAGACTTCGCCGACCGGTCAGCCGAACGCGACGACCACCAATCCGGCGATGACGCCGCAATCCTCGACATGCCCGTCGACCGTGAACGGCACGACGAATTCGAATTGCGTGCCGGCGATCCCGCCGACAACGCCGCACTAAGTCAGAAGGGTCAGAAAGGAACCACCAATGAAGCTGAAATCTCTCGCCCTTTGTGGCGCAAGCGTCGCGTTCTTGAGCTTTGGCGCAACATCAGCCTTTGCCGATCCTGCGTCAGGCGATCCGTATACGCAGAATCCGACACCGCAAGAACGCGCGCAGACGCAGCAACTGAATTCGCAGGCATCCGATAGCGCCATGCAGAACAATGCTGCGGTCCAACAGGAAAACGACGCCAATCAGGCGCAGTTCGATGCACAGCAGGATCAGTATCAGCACGATCAGGATCGCTATCAGGCGCAGAAGGCCGAATACGATTTCGATCGTTCGCATCCGCTGACGTGGTGGCACGACCGCTACTCCGCGGCGACCCTCAACCATTTCTACGATATTCCGCGTACGGAGCTTATTGATCTGCGCGTGATGCGTGAGGACGGCTTCACCGTCGGCCGCATCCGCGAGATCGACCGCCATGGCGACGGACGCGTCGAGGCGGTTCGCGTCGTCTTCCGCGACGGCGAATCTGCGTGGCTGAAAGCGCGCGATTTGCGCTACGACCCGGACGATCGGATCGTGTTCACGGATCTCAGCGTGGTCGAACTCCACGACCTAGCGCGCAACAGCTAAGCCCGCAAAATCTGAAAGAACCCGTCCCCGGTCTAGATATCGGGGGCGGGATTTGCCTTGGCGCTATCCATAGACGTCGCGGCGCGCCCAGGTTTTGTCATATTCGGCCATCCACAGGGCCGGTTTGGGCCAGTAAAAAAAAGCTGAAAATCGGCCCAAAATACGTTTGACACTCCTAAGACACCCCCCTATACACCGCGCCTCGCCGCCCGCTGGGGCCTCCCTTGTGGGCGGTGTTTCGTCTCTGGCAGAATGAAAGTTCGTGCTTAGAAACGGCTCTTTGACATTGTGATTCGAGGAAGGGGAACGTGGGCGGCGGCTCGGCCAGCCACGCGGACGCAAGTCCGCTGACTAATCGAGCAACAACGCTGAATTGCTCGCGTTCTTCTGCATACACAAAAGATGTTCGATCGTGCCCGGGCCTGTGACGGGACCGGCGCGATCAAACCTCGTCATGTGATGCGAACTAACGCAAATAGAGAGCAGTTCAGCTTTCGTTGTTCAGGATCATAACTTGAGAGTTTGATCCTGGCTCAGAACGAACGCTGGCGGCAGGCCTCAAACATGCAAGTCTAGGGGGTAGCAATACCACCGGCGGACGGGTGCGTAACACGTGGGAATGTACCTATTGGTACGGAACAACTCAGGGAAACTTGAGCTAATACCGTATGAGCCCGTAAGGGGAAAGATTTATCGCCAATAGATCAGCCCGCGTCCGATTAGCTAGTTGGTGGGGTAAAGGCTCACCAAGGCGACGATCGGTAGCTGTTCTGAGAGGAAGATCAGCCACACTGGGACTGAGACACGGCCCAGACTCCTACGGGAGGCAGCAGTTGGGAATCTTGGACAATGGGGGAAACCCTGATCCAGCCATGCCGCGTGAGTGATGAAGGCCTTCGGGTTGTAAAACTCTTTCG
>DATJUS010000115.1:0-12050 GCA_035502175.1 Rhizomicrobium sp. | reverse complement strand
CCCCCCTCCACCGCTTCGCGGTCCCCCTCCCCCGTAAACGGGGGAGGATTAAGACAGCGACGCTTGATCACCGCCGCGTTCACACTCTTCGGTCTCGTCTGCGCCGTCGCCGCCGCGGACGTCGCCTATCCGCCGGATATGACGCGGGCGAAAACTCTGTCGCCCGAGGTGGTGGATCGCAACGGGCATCTGCTGCGCGCCTATCTGACGAAGGACGGTTATTGGCGTATCCACACGACCGTGCGCGATGTGTCGCCGCGTTATCTCGCGCTGCTCAAAGCGTATGAGGATCGCCGCTTCGACGATCATTGGGGTGTCGATCCGCTGGCGATGGCGCGCGCGACGGTGCAGCTCGTCTCCTCGCGCCATGTCGTGTCGGGCGGTTCGACACTGACGATGCAGGTTGCGCGTCTGCTGGAGCCGCGGCCGCGCGGCATCGGCACCAAGCTGTTTCAGATGATGCGCGCGGTGCAGCTGGAAGAGCGCTACTCGAAGGACGAGATCCTTTCGCTCTATCTCACGCTCGCGCCGTTCGGCGGCAATCTCGAAGGCGCGCGTGCGGCGTCGCTCTCTTACTTTGGTCGTGAGCCGAACGGGATCGATCTCGCGCAGGCGGCGCTGCTGGTCGCGTTGCCGCAATCGCCGGTGAAGCAGCGGCCCGACCGTCACGCCATCCGCGCGCTCAGGGGCCGCGACAAGGTTCTGCACCGCATGGTGGACGAAGGCGTCGTCACCGCCGCCGATGCTGCCATCGCGATGAAGGAAGGCGTGCCGTTCGCGCGCCAGGCGATGCCGCTGACCGCACCGCATCTCGCCGATCATCTGGTCGCGACCAATACGTCGCCGCGCATCGTCACCACGCTTGACGCGTCGCTGCAGGGCGCGGTCGAGCGCATGGCGGCGCAGGAAGCCGGTTACTTCGACGACGGCGCCACGCTCTCCATCGTCGCGGTGGAGAACAAGACCCGCAACGTCGTGGCGTACGTCGGCGGCACCGATTACTGGGGCAAGGCCGGGCAGATCGATCTCGCGCGCCGCGCGCGCTCGCCGGGCTCCGCGCTCAAGCCGTTCATCTACGGCCTCGCCTTCGACGACCTGATCCTGCATCCGCTGTCGCGCATGGAAGACGCGCCGACGAATTTCGGCGAATACGCGCCGCGCGATTTCGACGGCGGCTTCCAGGGCGAGATCACGGCGCGCGATGCGCTGCGCATGTCGCTGAACGTGCCGGCGGTGATGGTGCTCGACCGCGTCGGCCCGCTCGCCTTCACAGAGACGCTGCAGAACGCCGGCGCGAAGCTTTACTTTCCGACGCACGATGCGACGCCGAGCCTGCCCGTCGCGCTCGGGGGCTTGGGCATTTCGCTCACCGACATCACGATGCTCTATGCCGGCATCGCGGAAGGCGGACAGGCGCAAGCGTTGCGCTTCGTCGCCGATGCGCCGGATGCGCCGAAGCATCATCTTTTCGGCGCGGTCGCGTCCTATTATCTGCGCGACATTCTCGATGGCGTGAATCTGCCTGAGGGCTGGGCGATGGGGCAGGGGCTCGACCGCCGCCGCACCATCGGCTTCAAGACCGGCACGTCCTATGGCTTCCGCGATGCATGGTCGGTCGGTTTTTCGAACGACTACACCGTCGGTGTGTGGGTCGGCCGTGCCGACGGCACGCCGCGACCGGGCCATGTCGGCCGCGAGAACGCAGCGCCGATCCTGCTCAAGACGTTCGAGCTGCTTCCGCCCGACAAACGCGCAGCGCCATCGGTGCCCGCCGGCGCGATCATGGTGCAGTCGTCGGAGCAATTGCCGCCGTCGCTGCAGATCTTCCGAAAAGAGAGCGAACCCAAACAACAGGTCATGACCGTCGTGCCGCCGCCGTCGGTCGTCTTCCCGCCGAACGGATCGACCGTGCCGCTTCCAGAAGCGGACGCAAAGGACAAGACCATCGTGCTCAAAGCCGAAGGCGGCCGCGCGCCGCTAACGTGGCTCGTCAACGGCGCGCTGATCGGCAGCTTCGACCGCTTCCAGCCCGTCCTCTATGCGCCGACAGGCGAAGGCATCGCCCACGTCACCGTCGTCGACTCCCAGGGCCGCAGCGACACGTCGGAAGTAAGATTCAAACGGCATTCGTGACTTGACGGGCCGGTCGCTTGGCCACAGAACCAAGAGCGATGTCGAATTTTCCCTACGATCCCGAAGACGGCGGAGGCCGCGCGCGTGCGCTGGCGGAGCGGATGCTGCGCGCGGTTGCCGAGACGGAAGCGCAACGCGCGCTCGCGATCCTGTTCGTCAGCCTGATCTGCATGGGCGCGGGACAGTCGGTGATGTTCGCGATTCTGCCGACGCTTGTGCGCCGTCTCGGCCTCACCGAGTTTCAGGGTTCGCTGCCGTTCGTGGCGTCGGCGACGATCTGGCTGTTCTCCAGTTCGTACTGGGGCGGCAAGAGCGACAAGTGGGGCCGCAAGCCGGTTATCCTTCTGGGGCTGATCGCGTTCGGCATTTCGTTCGGGTCGTTTGCGGTGATCGCCGATCTGGGCATTCACGGCATTCTCGCAATTGCGATCTGCTATCCGCTGATGATCGCGGCGCGGATGATCTACGGCATCTTCGGCTCGGGCACGTCGCCCTCGGCGCAGGCCTATATCGCCGACCGCACAACGCGCGAGGAACGCACCGGCGGCGTCGCCACGCTGAGCGCCGCGTTCGGGTTGGGAACGACCATCGGCCCCGGCATCGGTTCGGCGCTGGTGGTGTTCGGATTGTTCGCGCCGTTCTATTTCGTATCGGCCGTCGCGTTTGCGAGCGCGGCCACCGTCTGGTACCTGCTGCGCGAAGAGACCAAGCCGCACATCCACGCCGCGGAAAAGCAGCGCCTCAAATGGCATGACCGGCGCATCTGGCCGTTCATTGTGTTCGGCGTCGGGATTTCGACGGCAGGCGCGGTGCCGATCCAGACCATCGGCTATCTCTTCATCGACGTGCTGCACTACACGCCCAAAGAAGCGCCGCAATACACCGGCATCGGGTTGGTGGCGGGCGCGGTTGCAGCGATGTTCGCGCAGCTTGTCGTCGTGCAGCGCTTCAAGCTCTCGGCGCGCACCCTGATGCGCTGGGGCGGCGCGATCTGCATCGTCTCGTTCGCGCTGTTCGCCATCGGGCGGCAGTTCGGGCCGCTGGTGTTCGCGCTGATGATCAACGGCCTCGGCTTCGGCATGGTGCGGCCGGGGTATGCCGCCGCCGCGTCGCTCTCCGTCGATCCGCATGAGCAGGGCGCGATCGCCGGCCTCACCGGCGCGACCGCAGGCGCGGGCTTCATCTTCGGCCCGATGCTGGCGACAGGACTCTATCGTATCTCACCCAGCGCGCCGTTCCTCTTCGGCGGCGGATTGATGCTGATCTGCTATCTCTACGCTATGTTCTCGCCGCACCTGAAGAACGCAGGCCTCGTCGCACCGGACGAGAAGCAGATCGAAGCCGCGGACGAAATCCCGAACGCCTAGTACGCGTCAGTAGATTTCGAGGCACGCCGTCGCATCGTCTGCGCCAAAGCTTGCGATGATATCGGCGTGGCTGCGCAAAATATGTCCGATGACGGCGGTAGATTGATTGCCGCAGCGTAGCCAGATCACTTTCGGTGGTGCTCCGCGAAGTGCTGCGATGTCGGCGAAATCTGCATCGAGCGTAACAATGGCAAAGCCCTCGCTGCGCGCGTAGTTCCAGATTTCGTCGTCGCTTGCTCTTTCAAGACCAGCGCGCTTCGCTTGCTGTGAGTCGGGAAATGCATCGACCAGCAATTGGCAAAGGCGATGGCTCAAGTTCTGATCGAAGAGAAGCTTCACGCCGAAGCGGTCACGATACGGCGTTCGCGATCCGCGGCATAGGCTAGTGCGGCGCGAATGTCGTCTTCCGTCAGTTCCGGATAGTCCGCCAAGATCTCAGCGTGCGACATGCCCGCTGCGAGCCAGCCAAGAATATCGGCCACAGCGATGCGCATCCCGCGGATGCACGGGCGGCCTCCGCGCTTGCCGGGCTCTTGGGTGACGATGCTGTGATAGTCCGTGGTCATGACGGAGCTATACCACAGCGCCGGGTTGGGAGCGATGCCGTTTCTAGTGCCGCGCCTGCGCGTCGATGGCGACGCGGGTGAGGAGGTCTTCGGTGGGGAAGCCGTCGGCGGGGATGGCGTGCGCTTTCTGCCAGGCGCGCAAAGCGGCGCGTGCTTTGCGGCCCAGCACACCGTCGATGGTGCCGATGTCGTAGCCGAGCTTGGTGAGATAGGTCTGGAATGCGACGCGTTCGTCGCGCGTCAGCGGCTGCTCATCGCGCGGCCATGAGGCCTGCACCGGGTCTTTTCCCTTGATCCGATCGGCCAGCAGGCTAACCGCCAGCGCGTAAGACGTGGCGTTGTTGTATTTCAGGATGACCTTGAAATTGTCGAACACCATGAACGCAGGCCCGCGCGCGCCGGCGGGCAGGAAGACCGCGCCGTTCTCCTGCGACGACGGCAAATTCGCGCCCGAAATCTTCGTCACACCAAGTTTGCGCCACTCGCTGATGGGTTTGACGGTGTCGACATCGGCCTGATCGTAGGGAAAGCCCGCGGGCAGGCGCACCTCATAGCCCCACACATTGCCGCGCTGCCATCCCGCATCGGCGAGAACATTGGCGGCGGAGGCGAGCGCATCCGGCGTCGAATGCCAGAGATCGATCACACCGTCGCCGTCGCCATCGACCGCGTGCTGCAGGAACGTCGTCGGCGTGAATTGCGTCTGTCCGAACGCACCGGCCCACGACGCGGTCATGATCGTCGGATCGAATTTCTGCTGCTGCATGATCTTGAGCGCGGCGAGGAATTCGGGCTTGGCGTATTCCGCGCGCGGTCCGTCATAGGCGAGCGTCGCCAGTGCCTCGAACATGTTGAACGACTCGTGGCCGTGACCGAAATCGCTCTCGTTCCCCCAGATGGAGACGACCACTTCCTTCGGCACGCCGTACTTGGCCTCGATCGACGAGAGCGCCTGAAGATTGGCGTTCATCCCGGCCTGTCCGTCGGTGACGCGTTTGTTCGAGACAGCGCTGTCCAGATACAGCCACACCGGCCGCGAGAATTCCGGCTGGTTGAGATTCAGGTCCTCGACCTTCTGGTTGCGGTGGATGTTGGCGGTCGCGGCGTCATAGACCGAGGGCTTGATCCCTGCCGCGATGGCCACGGCGCGCTCGTCGTGGATGAAGGCCTGGAATTTCTGGTCCTGCGCCGCGGGGTCGGCGGCGGGCGGCTGAGTCTGACCCGCCAGGGCAGGGCTCAAGGCCGCCGCCAGGGCCAGCGCCGCCAGTCCGATCCGGGTCGTCAACGTCAACGCCATGGACAAATCCCCAATTTCCGCCTTTGTAACACGTCAGAACCGGCGGAAATGCGGCAAAAATCCCACAAAGTCCGCGGTTGACAGGCCCCGACCCCGCCACTAGTTTCCGCGCTCTTTTTCAGGTCCGGCACGTCATGAAGATCCGTAACTCCCTCAAGTCTCTCAAGAAGCGCGACAAGGATTGCCGCGTCATCCGCCGCCGCGGCCGCACCTACGTCATCAACAAGAAGAACCCCCGCTTCAAGGCGCGTCAGGGCTAATTCTCCAAAAGCTGCCATACCTCCACCCTCCCCTTGAGGGAGGGTCGAAATTTGCGCGAGCAAATTTCGGGGAGGGGCGACCCGACACTGCCGCTTGACCCCTCCCCGAAATCTTCTCTCACTGTCGTTCGAAAAGATTTCGACCCTCCCTCAAGGGGAGGGTGGTTGGTGTTGTGCATATCGCGGAAGCTGATTCCTCAATTCTCGCTCGCCGCGCGGAGATCGTCGCGCGGCTGAAAGCGCTCGTGCCGGATGTCGTGGTGTCGGAGCGTGCGGGGCTTACTGCATTCGATGGCGATGCGCTGACGGCCTATCGACAGGCGCCGCTCGTCTGCGTGCTGCCGAAGACGGCGGCGCAGGTGGCGGCCGTCCTGAAATTCGCGGGCGAGAACGGTGTGCCCATCGTGCCGCGCGGTGCGGGCACGTCGCTGTCAGGCGGTGCGTTGCCGCGCGCGGATGGAATTCTGCTCGGGCTCTCGCGCATGAACCGGATCGTGGAGATCGATCTGGAAAATCGCTGCGTCGTGGCGGAGCCCGGCGTCACCAATCTCGCGATCACGCGCGCGGTGGAGGGCCACGGCTTCTACTACGCGCCCGACCCGTCAAGCCAGATCGCCTGCACCATCGGCGGCAATGTCGCGGAGAATTCCGGCGGACTGCATTGCCTGAAATATGGCCTCACGACGAACAATCTTCTCGGCGTGAAGCTTGTCACGCTCGCGGGTGACATCGTCGAGCTTGGCGGCAAGAACGGAAGCGATGGCGGTTACGATCTGCTCGGCATCGTCGCGGGATCGGAAGGTTTGCTCGGTGTCGTGGTCGAGGCGACGGTGCGGATTCTTCCCAAACCGCCGGTCACGCGCACGTTGTTGGCTGCTTTCAAATCTGTGCCGGATGCCGGGCAATGCGTCGCCAACATCATCGCGGGCGGCATCGTGCCCGCTGCGATGGAGTTCATGGATCGTCGTGCGGTCGAAGCAGTCGAGGACTACAGCGCCCCAGGTTATCCGCGCGGCGCGGAAGGCGTGCTGATCGTCGATGCCGACGGCATCAAGTCCGAAGTCGATGACGCTATCGCGCGTATCGCGGAGATTGCGCGCGGCTGCGGCGCGGAGGTGCGCGAGGCGGCCGACGAAGACGAACGCGCGCGGCTATGGGCAGGCCGCAAGGCGGCGTTCCCCGCGATGGGCCGTCTCGCGCCCGACATGCTCTGCATGGACGGCACCATTCCGCGCAAAATGTTGCCGCAGGTTCTCGCGCGCATGAGCGAGATGGCAAAGGAATACGGCCTTGGCTTCTGCAATGTGTTCCACGCCGGCGACGGCAATCTGCATCCGCTGATCATCTTCGATGTGATGAAAGATGGTGAGCTTGCACGTGCCGAGCAGTTCGGTGCCGATATCCTGCGGCTCTGCGTTGAAGTCGGCGGCGTGCTGACCGGCGAGCATGGCGTCGGTGTCGAGAAGCGCGACTTGATGCCGGAGATGTTCACCGACGCCGACCTGGCGCAGCAGCAGCGCCTCAAATGCGCGTTCGATGGCGCAGGCCTGCTCAATCCCGGTAAGGTGTTTCCGACGCTGTCCGCCTGTGTCGAGCAGGGCCACATGCACGTGAAAGACGGCCGCGTGCCCTATCCCAATCTGCCGCGCTTCTGATGACGGACCTGACCGCGAACACGGAAGCAGAGGTTGTCGAAATCGTGCGCTCCGCGCGCGAATGGAAATCACCGCTGAATATCATGGGCGCGCGCACCAAGCGTGCGTTCGGCCGCGCGGCGGCGGAGTGGGGCACCGTCTTCGATCTCTCGGGTCTCAAGGGCATCGTGTCGTATGAGCCCGAGGAATTGCTGCTGACGGTGTTGCCGGGAACGCCGGTTGTGGAAATCAACGCATTGCTGGATGCCAACCATCAGCGTCTCGGTTTTGAGCCGGCGGATTGGGGGCCGTTGCTCGGCGCGCCGGCAAACAAGGGAACCATCGGCGGTGCCATATCTGTGAATGCCAATGGGCCCGCGTCTGTTCGCTTTGGCCGCGCGCGCGATCATCTGCTCGGCTTCCGCGCGGTGAACGGCTTCGCCGAGGCGTACAAGGGCGGCGGCAAGGTCGTGAAGAACGTCACCGGTTTCGATTTGCCGAAGCTGATGTGCGGCGCGATGGGAACGCTGGGCCCGCTGACCGAACTCACCTTCCGTGTTTTCCCGAAACATGCCGAGAAGACTTTCGTGACCGCGAGCGATGACGGCGCCGTGCTGCGCAAGGTGGCGGCGAGCCCGCTCGAAGCGACCGCACTTCTGCACCGCGACGGCAAAGCCTATGTGCGTCTCGAAGGCGCGCTCGACGAGAAGACCGCGATGCTGCGCGCACTCGGCGATTTCCGCGAGACAGATGCGTTGCCGGGGCCGACATTGCCCAAAACACCTTTTCCGCCCGAACCGCCGGCGCGCGCAGTATTGACGCGCGCGGTGAAGGCGGCATTCGATCCGTTGGGGCTTTTCAATCCTGGCCGGATGTATGAGGGCGTCTGATGCGCACCAATTTCTCGCCCGCGCAGCTCGCCGATCCGCATCTCGCCGCAGCCGAGGAAAATCTGCGCAACTGCGTGCATTGCGGCATCTGCACGGCAACGTGCCCGACCTATGTGCTGCTCGGCGACGAGCGCGATGGGCCGCGCGGCCGCATCGTGATGATGCAGCAGATGCTGGAGGAGAACGCGACACCGTCGCCGGAAACGGTGCTGCATGTCGATCGCTGTCTTTCCTGTCTCGCTTGCCGCACCGCCTGCCCATCGAGCGTCGACTACGCACGGCTCGTCGATACGGCGCGATCGCATATCGAGACGCGTTACCGGCGTCCGTTTGCGGATCGTGCGCTGCGCTGGCTGCTCGCCACGGTGATGCCGCGTCCCGCTCTGGTGCAGGTGGGCCTCTTCTTCGCACCGCTTGGGCGATGGTTGCCGGGGCGACTTGGCGCGATGGCGCGGATGGGATCGAAGCGGCATGCCGCCACGTCATCAACGATTGCGCCATCGATCGCCACCAACGCAAAACGCATCGCGTTGATGCCAGGTTGCGTGCAGAAGGCGCTCGCGCCGGAGATCGACGCCGCCGCGCAACGCGTGCTGGCGCGGCGCGGGTACATTTTGACGCCGCTGGTTGGCGCCGGCTGCTGCGGTTCGCTGGTCCATCATCTGGGCAAAGAAGAGCAGGCGAAGGATTGGGCAAAGCGCGCTATCGAAGCGTTCGAGCGCGAGGGTCCGTTTGACGGCATTCTCATCACCGCGACCGGATGCTCGGCCTATCTGAAGGACCTCGCGCATCTGTTCGCAGACGATCCGGTCTGGGCGCCGCGCGCGGCGGCGTTCGCGGCGAAGGCGCGGGACTTTCTCGATCTTGCCACGCCGGTCCAGGGTCCGCCGAAGCCGGTTCGCGTGGCCTGGCAGGCGCCGTGCTCTTTGCAGAACGGGCTCAAGCTGGCCGATGCCGGAAAGGTGCTGCTCAAAAGCGCCGGGTTTGAGGTCCTCGACATCGCCGAAGGTCATCTCTGCTGTGGCTCGGCGGGGAGTTACTCGATTTTGCAGCCGGAGATCGCGGGCGAACTACGGGCGCGGAAGCTCTCCAACATTGCAGCCGTGAAACCCGATGTGATCGCCACGGCCAATATCGGCTGCCTCCATCACCTTTCCGGCCCCGGCGCGCCGCCCATCGCCCATATCGCGGAGCTGATCGACTGGGCGGAGGGCGGTTCTGCGCCTGTGGTTCTTTCAAATGCCGGAATCGCGCGCTAGAACGCGGCCATGCGCTTTGCTCCGGTTTTGCTGCTGTCTCTCGCCTGTGCGGCCTCTGCCGCGCCGGTGAAACCGCCCGCGCACCCCGCGCCCAAGCCACCCGTGATCGATACGTTGTTTGCTGAGCTTGCGAAGGCGCAGTCCACAGACGAAGCCAAGCCGATCGAGGCGCAGATCATGGCTCAGTTCGAAATCTCCGGCAGCCCGAGCGTCGATCTCCTGATGGCGCGCGGCGCGGCGGCGCTGGATGGCGGCGACAGCGACACGGCGAAGAAACTGTTCAGTTCGGTCACGCAGATCGCACCGAACTTCGCCGAAGGCTGGCACGAGCGCGCGCAGATTCAGCAGCAGGACGGCGACGACGAAGCGGCGATGATCTCGCTGCAGAAAGTCATCACGCTCAACCCGCGTCAGTTCGAGGCGATGAGCGAACTGGGCGACATGCTCGAGGAATACGGCAACAAGCCCGGCGCTTTGAAGATGTATCGCCGCGCGCTCGCGCTCGACCCGCAACTCGAAGGCGCGAACAAGCATCTGCGCGCCCTCGAGAAGGACGTCGAAGGCCAGGGGATTTAAGCTCTTCAGCGCCGGGCTGTTGTTGGCCAGTGTGCCTCTGAGAGGTGCGAGACAACGGGATTATTGTTTTCTCGGCTTCGTGATCGCGGCGTCGCCATAGGCGTCGTCGATCCGGCCGGTGTTGATGAAGTCGGACATCATCTGGAAATAGCCCGGCACGTAGCGCGTTGAGAGGCGTTCGCCCTTGTCGCTCAGCTCGTAAAGCGTGAGGCCATGTTCCGCGCCGGGATAGACGGCGAGGGTGTAGTCCTTGCCGTCCGCGATCAGCGATTTGATGCGAGTCGCGGTTTCCTGGCTGGGCGCCTCCAGATCGTCGCCGCCGAGGATCCAAAGCTGCGGCGTGGTCGAGGCGCGCAGCGCGGGCATCGGTTCGTAACGGAAGGGCGTGTGGAAATCGAACTGCTTTTCGGCGGCTTCCATCTGCGCCCTGTCCAACGGCAGGATGAAGAACAGGAAGTCGCCGTGAACGTCCTTATACCAGGGCTCGTGTTTGTATTTCTGGCGCAGTGCGTCGAATTTTTCGTAACCGTCCATGCTGCGCGTTTCGACGAGCGTTTCGCCGGCGCGCGCCAGTTCCAGCGCTTTTTGCGTGTCCTCCGCCGAGTGATGATGGAAGTGCATGTCGAGCGCGACGCTCTCCTGATCTTCCTCCAGCACCGTGACCGCGAGCCCGAACCCGATGATCGCGAAATCCACCGGCGCCTTTTTTGCCGCCAGCGGCACAACCCAACCGGCTTCGCTGCCGCCCTGATATCCGACGCGGCCCGCGCGGTCGCCCGCGAGCCTGCGCGCTTCTTTCATCGCGTTCGCGTCGTCATCGGCGAGCGTGTCGAAATCCTGCGTATAGCTGCCGCCCGAAGCGCCGGTGCCGCGCTTGTCGAACACGAATGTGCCGATGCCTGCGGCCGGAAACATGCGCTGCAACGAATAGAGCTCAAGCGCCGAGTCATGCTCGGAGCCGTGGGTCAGCACGACAACCGGCACCTTACCGTGCCCCTTGGGCATCACGAGACGGCCGGCAAGCTTCACGCCGCCGCTCTCGAATGTCGTCTCCGTCACGTCGAACGCAATGCGTTTGCCGGCTTGGCTGTCGAAGCGGACGGTATCGCAGTCTGAAAACGCGACGGACTTGCCATCCGGCTTGCCGGTCCAACCCAATGTGCTCGTCCATGTGCCATCGGTCTGCTTGTGCAGCTGCCCGGTATCGCCAGACCACAAACGCCAGCGCAGCGTGTCATCGTCCGAGGGCGCGATATCGACGGCGCGGCCATCCGCCAGCCGGTAGGATCCAACATGACAATCCTTCGGCGCACCGGCCAGGGCGGGCACGGCGCAAGAAAGCGAAAGCACGCAGAGCGCGCTTGCGAATAAGGGCTTCATTGGCAGCAGCGATCTCCAAGTCTCAATAGGTATGTGAGGCGTGGCACGCGCAATTGCAATGCGAAAGCGGGTCGGTTCGTTTCAACCGTCGCGACCGTTGCGGAAATGCCAAGGGTTCCGATCGCGCCGCGCTATATTAACACTACGATTTCTTCAACACGAAGGGCGGCAACTTCATCTGCGCGATGCACGATGTATCGAGCCCTTTGCCGCTGCCGCTTTGAACGAACTGCTTCATGATGCTGTCGAGACAGGCGCTGTCCGAAACATGCGCGCCGGGCACGAGGATGCTCAGGCTGTTCGGAAGATAGCGCGCTGCGTCTTCACTCCATTTCGCGGGCGTGACCGGATCGAGCTTTCCGGAGACCAGAAGCACCGGCGTGTTCACCGTGAAGGGCGCTTCATAGTCCTTCGGAAGTACGCCTTTGGGCCAGCTCGCGCATGCCGCCATCTGGCCGCGCACCCTGTAGTCACCGATGAACTTCCCCGCCGTGGCCGGCGCCACCTCTTCGGGGCGGATGCGCGAAACATCTTCGGTGCAGCTGACCGAGAGCAGCAAGCCCATGGCGACGTCCTGCTGCAGGTCCATGCTGTGCGCGAACGCAACCTCGGCGAAAGGCGCGAAATCGCCGGCGCGCGCGGCGTGCAGCAGCAGCGGCACGCTTCTTCCCATGCCCTCGTCGTAAAG
>DATJUS010000114.1:0-74035 GCA_035502175.1 Rhizomicrobium sp. | reverse complement strand
TCATCACCTTTGTGGTTCTGGCGAGCGCGCAATTGATGCTGCGCACGCTGGAGCGCCGCACGGGAGGCAAAGCGTGATCGTCAACAGGGGCATCTATCGCCGGCGCAAAATCCGCAACAGCATATTCCTGCTGCTGTCAGTGCTCGCCGCTGCTTTCGGGCTCGTCTGGCTGGCTCTGATTCTGTCCTCGCTTTTGGTCGATGGCTTCAGCTCTCTGTCGCCGAAGCTGTTCACCCTGATGACGCCGCCGCCGATGATGGAAGGCGGCCTTGCAAATGCAATCTTCGGCAGCGTGCTGATGAGCGCCATTGCGGTTGCCGTGGGCACGCCAATCGGCGTTCTGGCAGGCACGTATCTCGCGGAGTACGGCCGCCACTCGCGCCTTTCGTTTGTCGTACGCTTCATCAACGACATTCTACTGAGTGCGCCGTCCATCATCGTCGGCCTGTTCGTCTATGTGGCAATCGTCATCAACAGGCCTGAGACATTCATTCAGAAGGTCTGCGACACGGTGCTGGGCAGCGAATGCTTCATGGGGCACTTCTCCGGCTGGGCCGGTTCGATCGCGCTTGCCATCATCGTGATCCCGGTTGTCGTGCGCACGACCGAGAACATGCTGATCCTTGTGCCGAATGGCCTTCGCGAAGCGGGCGCCTCGATCGGCGCGCCGCGCAGCACGGTGATCCGCGCCGTGACGTGGAGAGCGGCGCGCGCCGGAATCGTTACCGGCATGCTGCTCGCGGTGGCACGCATCTCCGGTGAGACCGCGCCGCTGCTGTTCACCGCGTTCAACAACCAGTTCTGGTCGCACGACATGAACGGCCCGATGGCCAGTCTGCCGTACGTCATTTTCACATTCGCGATGAGCTCGGATGCCGGCTGGCACAAACTGGCCTGGGCCGGCGCCCTTCTCGTCACCGCCGCCGTGCTGACGCTCAGCATCTCGGCGCGTCTTCTCGAACGCAAGCGGAGTTAAGTCATGGACGCGGCCGTCAAGGACAAGGTCAAAATCGATATCCGCGATCTCTCCTTTTATTACGGAGCGACCAAGTCGCTGAAGAACATCACCATGCCGCTCAACGACCGGCAGGTGACGGCGTTCATTGGACCGTCGGGTTGCGGCAAGTCCACACTGCTGCGCGTGCTGAACCGCATCTACGAGTTGTATCCCAAGCAGTGTGCCGAAGGCGAAGTGATGATGGATGGCGAGAACATCCTGAACGCCAAGGTGGACATCAACCTGCTGCGTTCGCGCGTCGGCATGGTGTTCCAGAAGCCGACACCGTTCCCGATGACCATCCGCGACAACATCGCGTTCGGCATCAAGCTGTATGAGCGCCTGCCGCGTTCCGAACTCGACGGCCGCATCGAACACGCGCTGACGCGCGCCGCACTGTGGGGCGAAGTGAAGGACAAGCTCCACGAGTCGGGCCTGAGCCTGTCCGGCGGACAGCAGCAGCGTCTGTGTATCGCGCGCACCGTGGCGACAAAGCCGGAAGTCATCCTGCTCGACGAGCCGTGCTCGGCGCTCGACCCGATCTCGACCGCGAAGATCGAAGAGCTGATCGACGAATTGTCGGCCGACTACACGATCGTGATCGTGACGCACAACATGCAGCAGGCGTCGCGGACGTCCGACCACACCGCGTTCATGTATCTCGGCGAATTGGTCGAATACGGCCCGACCGAAAAGATCTTCACCGCGCCCGAGAACAAGCGCACCGAGCAGTACATCACCGGCCGCTTCGGCTAGGCGTAGTCTTCCGCCGTCGTCGTATCGATCCGCGGTGCGCGCGAGAGCGCGTTGAAGATCGCGCTCAGCACAACCGCGACCACGATGTTCAGGATCAGTGCACTGAACGCCGCGTAACACGGCACGACGGTACCTAGGATATTGAGCGCATAGGTCGAACTCTTGAACGCGTTCAGATAAGCCATCCACGTTCCCGCGCTGATACCGGCGATCCAGCCGACCAGAAGCGCGCGGGGATGGAGCCAGCGCGTGTAGAGGCCGAGCAGGACGGCTGGCAGCGTCTGGATGATCCAGATACCACCCAGCAATTGCAGCTGGATCGCATATTGCGTCGGTAGCTCGATGATGAAGAACAGGGCGCCGAGCTTGACCACCAGCGACACGATCTTGGCGACATCGGTTTCCTGCCGCGTGCTGGCGTCGGGATTCAGGAATTCCTTATAGATGTTGCGCGTGAAGAGGTTGGCGCAGGCGATCGACATGATCGCCGCCGGCACCAGCGCGCCGATGGCGATGGCCGCGAACGCCACGCCGACGAACCAGGCCGGGAAGGAATGCAGGAACAGCGCCGGCACCGCGAAATTGTTGCCGAAGGATTTGAAGCCGGCAGCGAATTCCGGCATCGCCTTCACGCCGGCTGCCACCGCCATGAAGCCCAAAAGCGCGATCAGCCCGAGCGCAAAGGAATAGGCCGGAAGGATCACGGCGTTGCGCTGCACGGCGCGCTTGCTCGATGAACTGAGCAGGCCGGTCATAGAATGTGGGTAGAGAAGAAGCGCCAGAGCTGAACCCAAGCCCAGCGTTGCATATGCTGCCTGCTGCCCGAGATTTCCGGGCTTGCCGGCGGCGAGCAGAAGGGCCTTCGGATCGATGCTCGCGAAGATCTTCGCGTATCCGCCGAGCTCGGCCGGGATGATGATCACGGCGGCGAGTACGGTGATGTAGAGCAGCGCGTCCTTCACGACCGCGATCATCGCCGGCGCACGCAGGCCGCTGTTGTAGGTGTAGGCGGCGAGTACCACGAAAGCGATGAGCAGCGGCGCGTCCGGCACCGGCACGCCGAAGATCGTCATCGTCATGGGAATGCCGAGACCTGCGAGCACGACCTCCATACCGACGAGTTGGAGTGCGATATAGGGCATCGTCGCAACGATTCCGGTTATCGCGACGGCGAGTGCGAGCCCACGGCTGCCGAAGCGGCCGCGCACGAAATCCGCCGCCGTCACATAGCCCTTCGCATGGGCGACAGCCCACAGCCGCGGAAACACCGCAAACATCAGCGGATAGACGAGTACGGTGTAGGGGACGGCGAAGAACCCCATCGCACCAGCGCCAAACATCAACGCCGGCACGGCGACGAACGTATAGGCTGTGTAGAGATCGCCGCCGAGCAGGAACCAGGTCACCAGCGTGCCAAAGCGGCGGCCGCCCAGCCCCCACTCATGCAGATGCGAGAGATCGCCCTTGCGCCAACGCGCGGCGGCAAACCCCAGAACCGTGACACAGACAAACAGCACGAGAAAGATCGTGACCGCGACCGGGTTCAGGCTCATCAGCGGTCACCGCGCGTCGTGAGCAGATACGCGGGGAGCAGCAGAACCGCGCCAAGGACGATCCACGCGAGCTGATACCAATAGAAGAAGGGGATGCCCGCGAGCTGCGGCTCGACGCGGTTGTAATATGGCACCCACATCATCGCCACGTAAGGAATAAGCAGAAGCCAGTAGCTCCAATGGAATCGCCGCTTCGCCGCCGGTTTATCCATATCCCGAGCCCCTCATGACAATACGAAATCGCTGCGGCATAAAACTGCAATGAACGGGCAAGTGCTGCAACTGCTGATTTCCGTGGGCGGGATCGCCGTGATGGTCGCGATCTGCTGGGCGCTGTTCGGGCGCGCGCTCGGATCGCTACCGTCTGCCGATGTCGCTGCCGCAGCGCTCGCCCGCGACATTCCCGGGTTTCAGACAGGTGTCGCGGCCGTGAGCCGCGATGGACGAGCCGCGTTGATCGAAGATGCGCGCGACGGCGCCATCTATCTCGCGATCATCCGCGGCGGCGATGTTGTGACACGCAAGCTTTCGCGTGGTCTCGGCCTTGTGCGAAGCGGCGACCGGTTGGAACTGCGGCTTAAGGATTTCACCCTGCGCAAGGCGGACCTCGACCTTGCCGATGCGCCGGCGTGGGAGACGAAACTGAAAGGGCTTGCGGCATGAAGCCGTTCGATCCTGTCACGCTCGCCGTGCCTGCGTTCATCGTTCTGGTGATCGCGGAAATGCTTTTCGTGCGCTTCACCGGCCGCGGCAGGTTCGAGGTGCGTGATACCACCACCAGCCTGCTGATGGGTTTCGGCAGCACGATCATCGGCGCGATCTTCGCGTTTGTGTTTGTGGGCTTCGCGCGACTGATCCAGCCTTACGCGCTGTTCCATATCGGCTGGTCCATTCCGGCGGTCGTCATCTGCTTCCTGCTGGACGATATGCGCTATTACTGGTGGCATCGCGCGTCGCATCGCGTGCGCTGGCTTTGGGCCGATCACGTCAATCATCATTCGAGCCAGCACTACAATCTTTCGACGGCACTCCGTCAGCCGTGGTTCGGCGTGCTGGCGCTGCCCGGACTTCTGTTCCTCGCGCCGCTGGTGCTGATCGGCTTTCCGCTCGAGATGATCGCCTTCGTGCATGGACTCAATCTCGTCTATCAGTTCTGGATCCACACCGAGACCATCAATCGCTTTCCGCGCTGGGTCGAAGCTGTGATGAACACGCCTTCGCATCATCGCGTACATCATGCGACCAATGCGCGTTATCTGGACGCGAACTATGCCGGCGTTCTGATCGTCTGGGACCGGATGTTCGGCAGCTTTGTGGAAGAGACGGCCGAGGACCCGCCGCACTACGGTATCGTCGGCAACATCGCGAGCTTTAACCCGCTGAAGGTCGCGAGCCATGGCTGGGTGGCGCTGGCGAAAGACCTCGCCACATCGAAATCGCCAAGGGAATTCGCGCTTTACCTGCTCGGCCCGCCGGGCTGGTCGCCGGACGGCAGCCGCGACACCAGCGACACGATCAAGGCGCGCTGGGCCGAATTTCGCGCTGCACAATCACCCGCCGAATAGCGACCCGTCACAATCGCACCTATACTTCCAACACATTCACTCTGGGGGTTGGAAATGCGCATTCTTCTCGCCGCTCTTGCTGGCGCCATTGCCATGTTTGTCTGGACCGCTGTCGCCCATATGGCGACGCCGCTGGGCCGCATCGGTTTCAGTCAGATGCCGAACGAAGCCGCTGTCATTCAACCGATGGGCACGAACATCGGCGCGCAACCGGGTCTTTACATCTTTCCCTATGTCGATCCGAACGATCCGAAGATGATGGAGAAATACAACGACATCGCGAAGACGAGCCCGTCCGGCATGCTTCTCTATCGTCCGGCCGGCGATCTGATGGGTGCCGACATGACGCCGATGCTGATCAAGGAGTTCATCAAGCAGTTCGTACAGGCGCTGATCGCGGCCTGGATCGTATCGAGGATCGCGGCGAGCTTTATCGGCAGAACCGCGGTGGTGACGGCGATAGGCGTATCGACAGGAATCGCGACCAATGTGTCCTACTGGAACTGGTACGGATTCCCGCTCAACTACACCGAGGCACAGATCATCGTCGAAGTGGTGAGCGCACTGGTCGCGGGTCTCGCGATCTCCGCGGTACTGCCGCGCAAGGTGGCCTGAACAGAAAGGGCGGTGGGTGGCTGGAGCCACTCGCCACCTTTTGTCAGAACTGAATCTGCGTGCGCAGCGCGATCGTGTCGTAGGCTTGACCGATCTTCTCGTTGACCGTGCCCTGGAACGTGCCGAGACGGCTGATCTCAACGTTCTGGACTTGCAGCTCGATCTTGAGATTGCTGTTTGGATACCAGTTGAGCGCGCCGGTCAGAATGCGCTGATCACCGCCGCGCAATCCACCGACCGGCGTGTTCTGGCCGAGCACACCGGCATTGTCATTCAGGTTGAGATCGCTATAGCGCGCTGCAACTTCCCAAGCTCCCCAGTCGCCATTCTTGAGCGAGAATGGTGCGCTGGGCTTCGGGTTGGAGAAGGACGCCGTCGCGGGATTGTAGATGCGATGGTCGCCCGACAGCACCCATGTTGCTTCGCCATACCAGCCGTCGAATGAATAAGACGGCGCGGTCCCGCGTTGATCGACATTATACCCGAAATAGCCGGCCTGCGAGTAAAGGCTGTCCCACTGGACCGCACCTTCGACGCCCCATTGGGTGACGCTCTCCGCGTTCAGCGTACCCGTGGTGATGAGCTTGGTTCCTGCATCGTCGATGGTCAGCTCTGGCGGATCGCTGAGTGTGATCGCGCGCGTCGCGCTATTGCCAGCGGTGGAATCAGCGATCTTGAAGACGTAGCTGCCATTCGCGCTGGCCACCACCTTCAGGTCGTCGCTCGACACCGCGAGGTAGGAGACACGACCCAGCAACGCCTGCTGCTCGTCGAATACGGATGAGTCGGCGATCTTGTCGCCGGTATAAGCAAGCGAGCCGTAGAACTGATCGCCCGCGTAGAAGATCGCGAGCGCGTCGCGGCCATCGCCACCTGCGATGTTGCGGGCGAGGTCGGCCGGCGAATTACGCTCAAGGAACGGTGTGTCGGCCGGCGAGGTGTTATCTTCAAGACTGGCCGAGGGCGGGAAGGCACCGATGCGTATGCCGAACGGCTTAAGCCCGTCATACTCGAGATAAACCGACTGGATGTGGCCCGGCGTTTCCGTGCCGCCGGAACCGCCGAAATCGTAATTGAAGTTGTAAGCCCAGTCGCCGAACAACGTGCCGCCGACACCCAGATAAACGCGGCGGAAATTGCTGCCACTGGAGAGATCGTTGCCTGCCGGCAACAATGCAGCGCGCGCGCTCTGCATGTAATAGGCTGTGTCGAACTGGCCCAATGCACGCAGCGCAAGCGAGAAACGGCCATCGGCGGAGGTGATCGTCGGACGTCCGCCGGCGAAACTCCAGATCGGCTGATCCTGCTTGGCGACGCGTGTCTGCGCTTCCTCTGCTTCCAATCGCGCGACAAGCGCGTCGGTCTTTTGTTCCTCCGCCGTCATACGCGCTTCGATCGGCGCGGGTGCAGGGGAGGGAGCGGGCGCGGCAGGTGCTTCCGCAACCATTTTCACACCCCGCTTGGAGAGTGCTTTGCGCAGCTGCCCGATCTCGCTCTTCTGCGATTCGATCTGCTTCTGCTGTGCCTGAATCATCTGCTGCATTTCATCGAGGCGTTTCTCGATGGCGGCTTCATCCGCGAATGCAGGCGAGGCGAACAGCACGAGGGCAGCGCCGCTCAGAAAGGTTTCTCGAAGTGTCATGGTCAGTGTCCGTTTGAAAGAATGATGAAACCGGCTTTGCCGAAAATACTCGCGGCCTCGGGGCCCTTGAGAAAATCGAGAAAGGCTCGCGCATCCGGCTTCGCGTCTTTTGTCAGCGCGATGGGATAGAGGATCGGCGCATGGCTGCTGTCGGGGAATTCGCCGACGATCTTCACGCGTGGCTCTGCCATCGCGTCGGTGGTGTAGACGATGCCGAGCGGCGCCTCGCCGCGCGCGACATAGGAGAGCGCAACGCGCACATTTTCCGCCGAGGCCAAGTGCCCCTGCACGCTGTCCCATACGCCGAGCGATGTGAGCGACGCCTTCGCGTATTTGCCCGCGGGCACCGAAGCCGGATCGGCAATGGCGATCTTGCCGTTGCCGACAATCTTCGCGAGGTCGAAATGCGGTGCGATCCTGACATTGATGTCGAGGCCGGCCGGCGCGATCAGCACGAGATGACTGCCGAGCAGGTCCTTGCGCGTGCCGTCCTGGATCAGCCCTTTCTTGTCGAGATAGTTCATCCAGTCTTCGTCGGCGGAGACAAACATATCGGCGCCGCCTGACGCTTCGATCTGCTTCGCCAGCACCGAAGACGCAGCGAACGACAATGCCACGACTTTCCCTGTCTTCGCTTTGTAATTGTCTGCTGCTTTCTGCAGCACATTCGTCAGAGACGCGGCCGCGAAGACGGTGAGGTCGGCGGCGTGCGCGGCAAATGGCGCCGCAATCAGCGCGGCAGCGGTAATGGCTGCGCGAAAGGCGCGAAGTGCGAACATGGAACCCCCAACAAAAGTATCGTGATATGCGCTTGAATATCACGAAACAGGACAGGGGTAAAACTCGCCGTAGCGACCTAGCTCGAACGCCGACCGACCATGGCAAGACCGAGGCCTGCGACGACAACAACAATTCCGGCGATTGTCGGAATCGAGACGTGATGCTCTTCCTCGGAATTGATATGGACCGGGCCTATGTTGGCCACAGGCTTCGTTTCGGAATAGGTGAAATGTCCGAATAGCAGGACGCCCACCCCGATCAGAACCAGAACGACACCAAGAATTCCGACACTGCGCATGCTGTTACCCGCTCGTCGTGGAATGCGACAGATCGATAACGGAATTTCCGGGCAAATAGTTCCGGCAGGCGGTCAGGGCCTGACGCCGTAAACCGCGTAAGCTTCCGCGACATGGAAGTCGGAAGCCTTCGCCGCATCAATGTCGGCATTGCCCGACGCAGCGTCGCCCAGACGAAGTTTCGCGATCCCGCGAATGAAAAGCGCGGAGGCATCGCGCGGCTTGTCCCTAAGGACGATATCCAGGTCCGCGATCGCATCGGGATAGCGACCCATCCTGTAGTAGAGAAATCCGCGAATATCGCGCCACGCCATATTGTCAGGCTCCGCCTTGAGCGCCGCATCGCAATCTTCCGACGCGCGATCGAGCGGGCGGCCGCGTACCGCGCGTTGCCAGCAAAGGCTCGCACGCTTGGCTGGCGCGTCGCCGCCGCGCTTTTGCGCCTCGGCGTAGTCTAGCGCTGCCTTGTCTTTGTCACCCGCGTCCGCATACGCATCGCCGCGCGCGCTGTAGACACCGGCTTCATGCGGATTCCAGGTGATCGAATCGGAGAAATCGGCGATCGCAAGCTCGGTCTTGCCGGTGAGATCGTAGAGCTGCCCACGGCAATACAACGCCGCGGCGCGCGAGTCGGTGTTCAGGACATGCGATCCGCTGGTGTTGATATAAGTGCTGAGCTGATGGATCGCCTTCTCCATCGTGAATTCACCGACGACATGGACGCCGCAGCCATAGCTCGCGGCACCGGCGGGTGGCGCCGCGAAGATCGCGAATGCGAGAAACAGGAAGCCGGCGCGGAACATCGCATACCTCGTCCATGCGCCCCTGACACATCTTCCCGCGCTCAGTGCAAATGTGCAAGACGGCGATAGGACAGGGCTTCTGCAATGTGCGCGCGTTGCACCGATTGCACGGCGGCAAGATCTGCGATGGTGCGGGCCACGCGCAGGACCCGGTGATAGCCGCGCGCGGTGAGGCGCATCGCGTTCGCAGCGTCGGTGAGGAGCTTCGCGCCCGCTGTATCCGGTGTCGCGATACGGTCGAGCGTTTCGCCTTCCGCTTCGGCGTTGGTGTTGATGCCCTGGCCGTCATAACGCGCACGCTGGATGTCGCGGGCGCGGCAGACGCGCGCAGCGACGTCGCTACTCCCTTCGGCAGGCGGAGGAAGCGTGAGATCGGAAGCAGAGACGCCGGACACTTCGACATGAAGATCGATGCGATCAAACAGCGGACCAGAGATGCGGGATTGGTAATCGACCGCGCATTTCGGCGCGCGGCCGCAGGCCTGTGCAGGCTCGCTCAGATAGCCACAGCGACAGGGGTTCATGGCGGCAACGAGCTGGAAGCGCGCGGGATAGCTCACATGCGCGTTGGCGCGCGCAACCACGGCTTCTCCTGTTTCGATCGGTTGACGCAACGAGTCGAGAACGCCGCGCTGGAATTCTGGCAACTCGTCTAGAAACAGCACGCCCTTGTGCGCAAGAGACACTTCGCCGGGTTTCACCTTCAATCCGCCGCCGACCAGCGACGCCATCGACGCGGAATGATGCGGATTGCGGAATGGCCTTCGCCGCGAGATCGCGCCGCCAGGCAATTCGCCCGCGAGCGACTGCACCATCGAGATTTCCAGCGCCTCGCGCGCATCGAGCGGCGGAAGCAATCCGGGGAGCCGCTGCGCGAGCATCGATTTGCCCGCACCCGGCGGTCCAATCATCAACAGATTGTGTCCACCTGCGGCTGCGATCTCGAGTGCGCGCTTCGCCGTCTCCTGACCCTTCACGTCTTTCAGATCGGGGATGTTGCGCACATCGTCGGCAAGTTTCGCGACAGGCGGATTCAAAACCTGCGCGCCCTTCATGTGATTGACCAACGCGATCAGGGACGGCGTTGCGACGATCTCGACACCGCCCGCCCACGCTGCTTCCGGCCCGCATGCAGCGGGGCAGATGAGGCCGCGCTGCTGTTCGGACGCAGCGATCGCCGCAGGCAGGACACCGGCCACCGCCGTCACCTGGGCATCGAGCGAAAGTTCGCCCATCGCGACGTAATGCGCCATCTCGCTTGCTGGCAGAACGCCCATCGCGGCAAGCAACCCGAGCGCAATCGGAAGATCGTAGTGACTGCCTTCCTTCGGCATGTCGGCCGGCGCGAGGTTCACGGTCACGCGCTTGTAGGGCAACGCGAGACCTATAGCGGCGAGTGCCGCACGCACGCGCTCACGGCTTTCTGCGACGGCCTTATCGGCAAGACCGACAATGTTGAACACGCCACTGCCGCCCTCGCCGATATGCACCTGCACATCGACTTCGCGCGCCTCGATGCCCTGAAAGGCAACGGTATAGACATGTGCGACGGTCAAAACGGACGAGCCTCCCCGTCGCCATTTGGACGGGTTTCGCCAGTATTTGCAACCTTTGAGGGTTACGCCATCGGCAGCGCGATGCCGGCGGCAATGCCCGCGATCACGAAGCGGGCGAGATATCCGAGCCCGTGGGCCACGCTGACCATCGGATCGATCCGCACCCAAATCTGCGTCGTCGCGACCTGCACGAACGATCCCGCAAGCCAGGCGATGATCGCGACTTTCAATCCGCTCATCACGCCATCGACACCGACGAGCGCGCTGAGCCAGATCACGGCGGCTGCGGTGATGTAACCGAGCGCCGTTGAATACAGGATCGGCATTCTCTCGTCGCTCTTGTCGCGCGGCCACCACGTGTCGGGAAAGCGCTGATAGCGATCGTGAAACAGCATCCCCATGAAGAACCAATCGGTGAAGGATGCGAGCGTGCCGGCGATGAATACGGCCGCGACGATGATCCAGGACATGGAAGCCTCCCCCGTGGTGCGCAGAGGTTACCGCGGAACGACGTCGAAGGCGATGGTCGTGCGCGCCCTGTCCGAGCGGAACGGCACGGTGCCGTGCCACATATAAGATGGAAACAGGACGAGCGTGCCGGTCCGCGGCTGCACCACGCGGCGGATCGGATCCTTCAGATGGGCATCGAAACTCGGCTCGCCGAATTTGATCCAGCCCTGCTGGCCTTTCTCATCCGCGACCGCATCAGGTAGCGCCACATAATACGCAGAGCTGATCCATCCTTTGGGGTGAACGTGATTGGTGTGGAAGCCGCAATCGCTGAGACGCGAAGACCACGAACCGTTGTAATCGAAATCGCTGCGCTTGCGCCGCAAAAGCGGGTGCTGAGCGTCGTCCGGCAGCGTCGCGATATAAGAAGCAACAGCGTCATCGATCTGCGCGCGCAAGAGATCGACCAAGGGATAGCCGTCGGAGAAAAGATCGTTGAGCGTCTGCGTTCCGCCGCGAAGGCTCTGATTGAGCAGCTCGCGCTTGCTGCCATGCAGCGCATCGAGCTCAGCGTTGAGCGCGGCATTGAAGTCTTCCGTGCTCGAAAACCCTTTTGGCGGGGCCAATTCGAACACCTGAACGAATTTCTCGAAGCCGTCGATCTCTTCGGTGCGTTGGTCGTTGGAGGCGCGCAGCGCAAGCGTCAGGAATGCGATCGCGCCCTGATCGTCCGGCGCCAGTTGCACCGCCGTTTCTGCCGCCGTCCGTGCGAGCTTCGCATCGCCCGCGCGCAGCAACGTCTCGCAATAGCTGATCTGGCTGTCGGCGTGACGCGGTGCGAGCTTGACCGCTTTCTGATGCGCGGCGATGGCGCGCGCGTAATCGCCCTTGCGCGCCGCCGTCGCGGCGAGCCCGTTCAGGGGCGCGATAGCTTCGGGCAAAAGCTTTTCGGCGCGGGCGTAACACGCTTCGGCTTCATCGAAGCGTTCGAGCTGAAACAAGAACGCGGCCTTCGAGAGTGGAAGAATCGCGCGTGCGGGATGCTTCGCCATCGCCTCGTCATAGGAGTTGAGGAAATTCGCATCGTCGCCGAGCCGGTAGAGCAGATGGCTGAGCTGACGATGCGCGCGCGCGTCGAGGGGATTGGCATTCAGCACGGCGCGATAGGCCGCGACGGCGTCCTCCGTTCGGCCGGCGACCTGCAGTTCATCGGCGCGATCGATCGCGAGTCCCGGCGTATCCGGCGCACGCGCGTAAGCCCGCTCGAACGCCGTCAGCGCTTCGGCAGGGCGGCGATCGCGGCGGAGACATAAACCGAGCAGATGTTCGAGCCCCGCCACAACGCGCGGATGGTGTTGTGATACGAGCGCGCCTCGCACGAACGTTTCCGCCTCCGATATCTTTCCCCGCGCAAGCAAGATATGCGCGCGCAACACCAATGCTTCGCCTGCGTCCGCACCCGCGTCATTGAGCGCGCGTTCCGCTGCGGCAATATCGCCCTTCGCCAACGCGGTGCGGGCCTGTTCGAGGATGTGCGTTCCCACACAGGTAAACCTAACGGAATGCGTGAGCAGCCCCAATCGGTTTTGCGTTTTGACACCCGGTGTGCCCGCCCCTACGGTTGGCCATCGCTATTCACTTTTGAGGGCATTCCATGGTTTCCGGACGTTTCCAGGGCACGGACAAATATGTTGCGACCGACGATCTGCGCATCGCCGTCAACGCGTCTATCACCCTGGAGCGGCCGCTGCTCATCAAGGGCGAACCCGGCACGGGCAAGACGCAGCTGGCTTACGAAGTGTCCGACGCGCTCGGCGCGCCGCTGATCACCTGGCACGTGAAATCCACGACCAAGGCGCAACAAGGCCTCTATGAATACGATGCCGTGACGCGTCTGCGCGACAGCCAGCTTGGCGACGCGCGCGTGAAGGACGTCAAGAACTACATCAAGCGGGGCAAGCTCTGGGAAGCGTTTGTCAACGATAAGCGCCCGGTGCTGCTCATCGATGAAATCGACAAGGCCGACATCGAATTCCCGAACGACCTTCTGCTCGAACTCGACCGCATGGAGTTCTTCGTTTACGAGACCGGCGAGACGATCAAGGCGAAACAGCGCCCGATCATCCTCATCACCTCGAACAACGAGAAGGAATTGCCGGACGCGTTCCTGCGCCGCTGCTTCTTCCACTACATCAAATTCCCGGAGCGCGAAACCATGCAGAAGATCGTCGACGTGCACTATCCAAGCATCAAGCAGAAGCTGGTGAGCGAGGCGCTGAACGTCTTCTATCAGATCCGCGATGTGCCCGGCCTGAAGAAGAAGCCATCAACCAGCGAACTGCTCGACTGGCTGAAGCTCCTGATGAACGAGGATATTCCGCTCGAGGCACTGAAGGAAAAGGATCCGACCAAACTGATCCCGCCGCTGCACGGTGCTCTCCTCAAGAACGAGCAGGACGTGCATCTGTTCGAACGGCTGGCGTTCCTGGCGCGCAGGGAAAGCCGGAACTGACACCGTCGATGAAAGCGTCGCCGATCCTCGCAATTCTGATCGCGACGCCCGCATTCGCCCAGGACGGCGGCGACGTATTCACCGACGCCGCCAGCAACGCCAAAGTCCACGCCGCGTCCGGCTTTGTATGTCCGTCCAGGATCGGGATGTTCGACCGCGATGCGGTGGGTGAACGCGATCCGAAAGCGTCGGCGGATTTCTGCGCCTACTCCGCACTCGACGGCGTATATGGCACGATCACGTTGATACCGTTGGGCGGGCCTTACGATCCGAAGACCGCGCTGGTACCGGAATTCCAGGAAGAGGAAGCGACAGGCGGCAAAGTCATCGGCGAGAAGACCGGCAAATTCGGCGGCGCGACAGTCTATTCGCGCAGCTACAGCACCTTGAATCTCGGCGATACGCATTATCGCGTGCAGTTCGCAGCCAGTGCCGTGGGTCAATGGGCCGTGCAGGTGACAATGGAATATGCGAGCCCGCGCGACGACGCCGTGAAGCAGGATTTCCTCAATGCCGTCTATGACGAGGCGCTGCACAAGCTGGGCGGCGCGAAGTAACGCGGCCCTCGCGCTGCTAATCGCGTGCGCGGCCAACGCCGATCCACTCGACACGCTCGTTGCGTCCTATCCTGACAAGATCGCGCGCCGCGACGGCAACACGCTGATCTTTCGCGATGGCGCTCGCATGGACGCGGGCGCGGTCGATGCACACAAGTCATTCGATCAATTGCTCCGCGAAGCCTCGGTGCTCGACCAATTCCGCCTCGTCTATCCGCGCGGCGCCGAGATCGCGCCGCCGCAAAACGATTTCGACCCCGGCCGGTTTCGCGATGAGGCGTTCTTCAACGCGCTCTACGGCGACTGCCGAAAACGAAAACCTGACCTCATTCCCGTCGCATGGGTCGGGGGCGAAAGAGTTCTATTTGCGCGCGCAAACGGTGCCGCTGCACATCTCGAAGCGGTTGCCGCCGAAATCGAAAAGCTTCCGCCGGCACTTCGCCGGGCCGCAACGCCGACGGCGGGCACCTATGCCTGCCGTCCGGTGAAGGACACCGGCCGCCTGTCGATGCATTCCTATGACGCGGCGATCGACCTGAACCTGAAATATTCGAACTACTGGCTGTGGGAGGCGAAGGACGCGGCCAACGTTCCCTACCGGAACGCGATGCCGCGGCAGATTATCGACATCTTCGAGCGCCACGGCTTCATCTGGGGCGGCCGCTGGTACCACTACGACACCATGCATTTCGAATACCGCCCGGAGCTTCTGGCCGGGGCCGCTCCAGCGCGCTAGAATTCGCCATCGCTATTGGACGTGACCCATGTTCTTCCAGTTCTTTGACGAGCTTCGCGCGGCGCGCATTCCGGTGACGCTGAAGGAATATCTGGCACTGATGGATGCGCTCAGCCACGACGTCATCGAGATGAAGGTGGACGAGTTCTACTATCTCTCGCGCACGGCGCTGGTGAAGGACGAGCGCAATCTCGACAAGTTCGACCAGGTGTTCGGTCATGTGTTCAGGGGGCTCGAAGGCGTCGATGCTTCTCTGCTCGCGCAGATCCCGGAAGAATGGCTGAAGGCGCTGACCGAGAAATATCTCACCGACGAAGAGAAGAAGCAGATCGAGGCGCTCGGCGGCTGGGAAAAACTGATGGAGACGCTGAAAGAGCGTCTGGAAGAACAGAAGAAGCGCCATGAAGGCGGGTCGAAGATGATCGGCTCGGGCGGCACCTCGCCGTTCGGCAATTCCGGCTACAACCCCGAAGGCGTGCGCATCGGCCAGGACAAGGGCCGTCACGGCAAGGCGGTGAAGGTCTGGGACAAGCGCGAATACAAGAACCTCGACGACTCGGTCGAACTCGGTACGCGCAACATCAAGGTGGCGCTGCGCCGGCTGCGCAAATGGGCGCGGCAGGGTGCGGAGACCGAACTCGACCTTCCCGGTACGATCAAGAACACGGCGAACAAGGGCTATCTCGATCTCAACCTGATCCCGGAACGCCACAACACGGTGAAGGTACTGCTGTTCTTCGATATCGGCGGATCGATGGATGCACATATCAAGCTCTGCGAGGAGCTGTTTAGCGCGGCGAAGACCGAGTTCAAGCACATGGACTTCTTCTATTTCCACAACTGCCTGTACGAAAGCGTGTGGAAGGACAATCGCCGTCGTCACAACGAGAAGCTGATGACGTGGGACGTGCTGCACAAATATCCGCACGACTACAAGATCGTGTTCGTCGGCGACGCGACGATGAGCCCGTATGAGATCACCTATCCGGGTGGCAGCGTCGAGCACTGGAACGAGGAAGCGGGTGCGGTGTGGCTCGACCGCGTGACGCAAATCTATGAACACTGCGTCTGGCTCAATCCCGTGGCGCAGAAGCACTGGGACTACACGCCATCCATCGGCCTGATCTCCCAGATCATGGGCGACCGCATGTACCCGCTAACATTGCAAGGCCTCGACAATGCAATGAAGGAATTGAACCGGTAAGTCCTACAGCGCCGCCCCGTCGACGCCCATCTCGCGGCGGATGACGGAGACCGGCACCAGCCCGGCATTCATGAACAGGTCGTGGAATTTGGTGAGGTCGAACGCCTTGCCCTCCTTCTGCTGCGCGTCCGCCCGCAGCTTCAGAATCTCGAGCTTGCCCAGCGTGTAGGAGTAATAGCCGGGATCGTTGGTGCCGCGCTTGGCTTCGCCGGCCGCCACCGAGGACGGCTGGAAGCATTGCGTCTGCATCATGTCGGTCGCCTGCTGCAGGGTCATCACGCCGGTGTGCATCTTGATCGAGGCGATGAGACGGCAATCGCGCAACAGCGCGTCCTGCAACTGGGTGAGGTGATAGCGCGGATCGCCCGCGCTCAATCCCTGCTCCAGCATCATCTGCTCGCTGTAATGCGCCCAGCCTTCGGTCGTGGTGTAGGAGCCGGCAAGCTTGCGCGCGAGCGACCAACCGGGATTGGCGTGCTGGAAGAGCCACTGTGTGAAATGCCCCGGCAGCGCCTCATGCACCGTCAGGTTCTGCAGCATCGGCCGGTTCCAGTAGGCGAGCAGCGACGCCTGCTTTTCCGGCGAAGATTTCGGATCGGGCGGCGTGATGAAATAATAAACCTTGGTCGCGTGCGTCTCGAGCGGACCTGGCGCATCGGTCTGTCCGAAGATCACCGCGCGGGCAAAGGCCGGCGTCTCGGCGACCACGGGCAATTGCTGCGACGGCAGCGTGAGGACGTGGTGCTGCGCGATGAAGCTCTGCAGCATCACCAGACCGTCGCGCGCCGTGGAGATCAGATGCGCGGCATCGGGATGATCGGTCTCGACATCCGACAGCGCCTTCGACGGATTCTTGGGGTCGATCAGTTTTTCGGCTTCAACATAGGCCGCATGGTCTTTGGCGAATTGTGCCTCGCCGGCGGCAAGCACCTTCTCTACCGGCACATCGACAAGATCGCTCTTGAGGAGGCGTTGGAGATTGGCGCGGCCGAGAACGAAGGAGCCGTGCGCGTTGGGTTTCTGTGCAGTAAGCCACGTTTTGAAATCCTTGGCGGCACCGACAGCCGTCTTGGTGGAATCTGCGAGTTGCTTCTGTAGCCCGGCGTCCTTTACGTCCTTGAACGCGGCCGGCGCGTCGTTGCTGAGGAAGGAGATGCCGCCATCGAGATTCTCCAAGGCGACGTCCACGAACACCGGGGGCATGCCGGCGAGATTCTTCTTCGCCTGCGTCAGCATAGCCGGCATCGCGTTCTCGCGCGCGATGACATCCTTCATGCGCGTGTCGGAGGCGGCGAAATCGCGCTCGATCAATCCGTAGATCGCGTAGGTCAGCAGGCCGACATAGTTGCCTGGGTCGTGGCGCCAGGTCTGAAGCGTCTCTTCCTGCAAAAGCTGGCCGTCGATGGCGCCGAGGAGCACTTCGCGGTCGTCGCGCTCCATGGCCGAGAGCTTCGTGCCGCCGATGGCGCGCAGTTTGGCGGTCATGTCCTTCAGCCGCGCGATCTCCTTGGCTACGCTGGCGGCGGAAACGTCGTCGAGGCCCGTGTCGTAGTCATGCACCCCGGTCGCGGTTGCAGAGGTGGGGTGCGCCTTCCATTGCGCGTTGTAATAGTCCTGCACGATCGCGGTGAAGCTCGTTGCCGCAGAGGAAGGCGCGGCGTCCGTCCCGCCCGTTATGGCCAGAAGCGCAGTTGAGCAAAGCGCCAGAGCGCTGATGGTTTTAAGACGCATATTTTCCCTCCACAGAAGCTGCCAGCCTCGCATTCCCCCTCGCCGGATGACAAGCTGGCGCACATCTCTATAGTGCCGATCACCCGAATTTGAGCGCCGATGACCACTGCCCCAGAACATTGCCGCGACATGACGGAGCTGCGCGCGGAGATCGACAGGCTCGATCGCATGCTTGTCGCGATGCTGGCGACGCGCCAGCGCTATATCGAGCGCGCGGCGGAGATCAAACAGGACCGGAATGTCGTGCGTGACGAAGCGCGGATCGAGGATGTGGTCGCGAAGGTTTTGGCCGAGGCGCGCAAGGCGGGGCTCGATCCGAAGATCGCCGAGCCGGTGTGGCGCCTGCTGATCGAGCGTTGCATCGCGTATGAATTTGAACGGTTCGATGAACTCAAGAGCGTAAATACATGAATGCAAGACCGGCCGTGAATGTGCGCGGCGCCACAATGGCGGATTCCAAACCACTGTCCGCGTCGCTCGCGCGCGCGTTCTACGACGATCCGGTGTTCACACATTTCCTGCCCGAAGCTTCGACGCGGCTGAAGAAGCTCGAAACCGTGATGGCGATCCTGTTCAAGCTGGGTCAGCCGCATGGCGCCTGTTACACGACCGACAATTTTGAATCGGTCACGCTGTGGCGCCCGCCAAGTGAGTGGGACGTTCCGTTCTGGGCCTATATCGTCAACGGTCCGGCGCTGCTCACCACTTTCGGCACCGGCATCGGACGCGTACTCTCCACCATGGACATGATGGAGAAGGTGCATCCGCACGAGCCGCACTGGTATCTGCAAACCATCGGCACCGATCCGGCGTTTCAGGGCAAGGGCTATGGCGGCGTGATCATGCGCGATCGGTTGGCGGCGGTCGATGCCGCGCACATGCCCTGCTATCTGGAATCGAGCAAAGACACCAATATCCCGATCTATCAGAGCTTCGGTTTCAAGCTGACGGGCGAGATGCAGGTGCCGAACGGCCCGAAGATATGGCCGATGTGGCGCGACGCGCGATGAAACTTACCGCGATTGCGCTGGCCATTGCGGCGTTCGCGTTTTCGGCCAACGCGCAGGACGCACCAACCGTGACCATCAGTGGTGCCGTTCAACATCCGCTCACACTGACGCTATCCGATCTTCAGAAGATGCCAGCCGTCGACGTGACGGTGTCACAGCAAACGGATCATGGTCCTGCACAAGGCAGGTTTCATGGCGTGCTGCTGTGGACGATTATCGACAAAGCCGGTCTCGTGAGCGGATCGGAAAAGAACGCCTATCTGGGCCACACGATACTGGTGAGCGGCAGCGATAAATATGCCGCCGCGGTGAGCGAAGGCGAGATCGACCCCAACCTCGAAGGCAAGCAGATTATCCTGGCCACAGCGAAGGATGGCGCGCCACTCGACAAACCGCGCCTCGTCGTTCCGCTTGACGCGCACGCATCGCGCAGCGTGCATGACGTTGCGACAATCGAAGTAAAATGATCGACCACATCTCTATCGCCGTATCGGACCTCATGCGCAGCACCGCGTTCTACGAAGCTGTTCTGGCTCCGCTGGAGTTGAATAAGCTCGTCACGCGCGAAGGCATGACCGTCGGCTTCGGCAAGAAATATCCTGAGTTCTGGTTGAACGCGCGCGAGGGGCTTTCGCCTCAACCCGAAACGACGGGCACGCATATCTGCCTGCGTGCAGTGTCCGAAGAGTCCGTCAGAGCCTTCCACGCTGCGGCGCTGGCCCAAGGCGGCAAGACGGCAGGCGACCCCGGCCCGCGTCAGGCCGCGTTTACGACCTATACCGGCGCCGTCATCTTTGATCTCGACGGCAACAAGATCGAGGCGGTCTATTTCCCAACGAAGCTCGGCGAGACGACAGGCTTTGCGGGCGCGCCAAAGGCTCCCTAACGCTCACTTGCCGTTGTCACGATCTCCTGTTCACATGGCGGCAGAGATATCGGAGGCCGTCATGCTGAAAGTCCATCACCTCAACAATTCCCGCTCGCAGCGCATCCTGTGGCTGCTTGAGGAAATGGGCACCCCTTATGAGATCGTGCATTATACCCGCATGTCGCCGGTGCCGCTCGCGCCACCGGAACTGAAAGCTGTTCATCCGCTCGGCAAATCGCCCGTGATCACCGACGGCAACAGGACGATCGCGGAATCCGGCGCCATCGTCGAATATCTGATCGACACCTATGGCAACGGAAAGTTCAAACCCAAAGCGGGCAGCGACGACCATTGGCAATATATCGAGTGGATGCACTATGCCGAAGGCTCCGCGATGCTGCCGCTGCTGCTCGCGCTTTACACCGGTATGCTCGGCGAGGGCGGCGCTGCGTTGAAGCCGCGCGTCGATGGCGAAATCGCGAACCACATGTCGTATATGGAGAACGCGCTGGGTACGCGGCCCTTCTTCGTCGGCAATGATCTCACCGGTGCGGACATCATGCTGTTGTTCCCGCTGGAAGCCGCCGGCGCACGACTGGATCCCTACCCCAACCTTTTGAAGTATCGCGCGCGAATGCAGGATCGCCCAGCCTACAAGCGCGGTATCGAAAAAGGTGGACCTTACGCCTTGATGAGTCGCTGACATGAAACGGACTTCGCCACCACACATCGGAAAAGAGGAACGTCGCGCGCGGATCGAAAATCTCTGCGCGGAGATGGACAAGGACGGTGTCGGCGCGGTGCTGATTGGGCCGACCGCGAGCCTGCGCTATTTCACGGGCGTGAATTGGCATGCGTCAGAGCGTTTTACGGGCGCCATGATCCGCGCCGACGGCACGGTCGAATACATCACCCCGGCGTTCGAACGCGACAAGGTCGGCGCCGTCATCGGTGTCGAAGGCGACATCTTCACCTGGCAGGAAGAGGAAAGCCCCTACCGCCTGATCGCCGACCGGCTTGGCAACAAGGCGCGCATGGCGGTGGACGAGTCCGTCGCACTGTTCACCTGGCTTGGGCTGCGTGGCGTGCTCGACGATTCGCGGCTCAATGGCGGCGGCGCACTCATCAACCGCTTGCGGAGACGCAAGACCGCATCCGAACTTGCGCTGATGCAATATGCTAAGGATATCACGCTGGAAGTTCAACGCCGCGCATGGAAAAGCCTGCAGGCTGGCGTTCGCGCCAGCGAAGTCGAAGACTTGATCGATCGCGAGCACCGGGCGTTGGGCGGAAGCGGCAACACGTTCTGCATCGTCTCTTTCGGTGAAGACACGTCTCTGCCGCATGGTGGCGAGACGGACCGTGCACTCGCTGATGGCGACGCTGTGCTGATCGACACCGGAACGAGCATCGACGGATACAATTCCGACATCACCCGCTCCTATGTGTTCGGCGAGCCGACAAAGGAGATCCGCCAGGTTTGGGATGCGGAAAAGCGCGCGCAGGCGGCCGCGTTCGAGGCGGCGAAGGTCGGCGCGCCCTGCGAAGGCGTGGATGCGGCCGCGCGCGCCTCCATGCGCAAGGAAGGTTTTGGACCGGATTACAATCTGCCCGGCCTGCCGCATCGCACCGGACACGGCATCGGACTCGAAGTGCACGAGGCACCGAACCTCGTGCGCGGCGATCACACGCCGCTGGAGCCCGGCATGTGTTTTTCCAACGAACCGATGATCGTGGTGCCGGGAAGATTCGGCGTCCGTCTCGAAGACCACTTCTACATGACGGACACCGGCGCGCGCTGGTTCACAGAACCTTCGCACAGCCTCGACGAACCGTTCAAGGGCGTGGAACCGCTGGATTAAGCGCCAAATCTATCCTTCGCCTGCGCGAGCCGGCCTTCTGCCGGCACATGTGCTGTTGCAGCGGCGAGGCCGAACAGCGGCATGTTTCCGTAGACGCATTCGTACCTTCCGGGCTCGACGAGGTAAGTCTCGTGCCAGATACCGATGTTGTTCGACTTCGAAATACGTCTGTTGAACTCCGCCCACATAGGAAAGTGATGGCCATCCTTGTCATGCGCGTAGGCGAGGAGTTTGTCGAAGGATTCCCAATATTGCTGCACGCTGATGTAATGCGGCAAGGACACATGCGTGCGATACCAGAGCATCCCGCTGTCTTTCTTGACCGACAGTTCCTTCAGCATCGCCGGCATCGTCTTCGACATGAAGAGAATGTCGCCGAGTGCAAGGAAATTGTTGATGCGCATGCCGATGAGAAACAGGACGACCGGCTTGTCTGTCTGCGCGGTGAAGCGCCCGGGAAAGATCGTCATGGCTATCCCTTCGTCGCGGAGCCCCAATAGTTGAACCCGGCAAAGCGCGGTGTGCCGGGCAGATACATCGTCTCCATGTCGTCGATCCTGAAGCCGCCATCGGCAATCATCTTCGGGATTTGACGGCCGACATGGCAGCCGCCACCGATTGCCTTCCACGCCGGCGTCAGGCGGCGCTGCCATGTTCGGACGCCCTCGTCCGGCGCTTCGCCATGTTCGCAGAAGATCATGCGGCCGTTGCTTTTGAGCACGCGCCGCATCTGGCCAAGCGCCGCCATCACATCGGGAATGGTGCAAAGCGTGTAGGTGATGAGGATCGTGTCGGCGGATTCGTTGTCGAGGGGAATTTGTTCGCCCGGGAGATCGAGAAATTCGAGCGAAATCGGCGAAGCGGCCACGCGCTCTGCCGCCCGTTCACGCATCTCCTTCGCAGGCTCGAGCGCCCAGATGTGGCTCACTTTCGAGGCATCGTAGAAGGGAAGGTTGTGGCCGGCACCGAAGCCGACCTCGAGCACACGGCCTTCGGCGCGCGGCACGACTTTCTTGCGCTGATAGCGAATGGGCTTCGTACCCATCGCGGCGTTCAGAAAGCGCGGCAGAATATAATGATTGTACAGGCCCATGTCGGTTCGCTCCCGGACCAACCGTAGCACAAACCTGCGCAGCCAGAAGCGTCAGTGATCCGGGTCTTTGTACATCGGCGGCGGATCGCCGTTGTTGGGCACATGACTTTCTTCGTTTGGCTTGTCGTCATAGCCAGGCTGGTCATCGAGATCGAAGCCATTGATGGCGCCTTTCGCAAGGCAGAGGATCGTGGCCGTGCTGGCGGTGACGAAGGCCGACTGATTGCTCGCACAGGGAAGAAGGGTCGGCGCGTTCTTGCGCGCTTTTTCCCGCGCCCAGCGTTCGTGGCCGGGAATTTGGTTGGTGTGATCCGCGTAGTCGACGGCATCACCCTTGTCCTGCTTCGGACCGATTTGGGCTTTGGCACATGCCGCGCGTGCTTCCGGTGTCAGCTTGGCTAGGTTGGCGGTGCGGCAATCGTAGAGTTGATATCCCGGAACCGACTCCGCCTTTGAAGCCGGACCCACCGTTGGCGCGGGCGAGGTTGGACTGTGCACCGCCTGGGGGATCACGACCGGCGCGGTTCTGCGCGCCGACGACTCCGCACGTTTTGGCGGCGGCACAACCTGCGGCTTCGCCTGTGGCTTTTGCAGAGGCTGCAGATACAGAATCGTTTCGCGTGGCGCTGCCCGGAACATCCGCTGCACCATCGTTGCATTCAGCAGCACCGCCACGATCGCGACGTGCAGAATGACGACCGCTGCGGCACCGAACGCCTTGCGCCAGGGCCAATCCGGTAACGCAACCAAACCCATTCACTCTCCCGGACGATATTCCAGAAGCTCGCCAGGCTGGCAGTCCAGCACGGCGCAGATTTTTTCCAAAGTGGAGAAACGGACACCTTTCACTTTGCCGGATTTCAGCAGGGAAAGATTGGCTTCGGTGATGCCGATGGTTTCGGCGAGATCCTTGGAGCGCATTTTGCGCCGCGCCAGCATCACATCGAGGTTGACGATGATAGCCATCACACGAACGCCGCGTTTTCGTCGGCGACACGCCGCGCTTCACCCATCACGCGCGCGATGACGAGCACCGTGCCCGCGATGAACAGCCACGCGGCGTCGCTGGTTCCGAAACTCAACGAGACTTCGCGATGCCCCACAGGATTGTGGAGCGTAAGCAGATAGGAGATCGGCGCACCCATCAAAAAGTCCGTCAACACGCCGAGGAATAACGCGTTGGCGACATTGTTGAGATAACGAAGCGGCTCCTGTGAGAATACCCGACCCTCCGCATAGTTCGCGAACAACTGGCGGAGCGACCACATCGCCCATACCGTGCAGCCCAGCGGCACCAGCTCACAGCCAAGCGCGCCCACGCGAAATTGCAGCGGGATTGTCTCGTTCAGATCGGCGCCCAAATGATCGAGCCTGAACATCAGAAATTGGGTTGTGGCGGGGTGCAGGAAAATCGCGATCACCAGTGCAGGGATCACGATCATTCCCAGCAGCGACAGGACCGACATGATGCGGCTGAGCCGCGCAAGCTTGTCGGGGACGAGATTTGAAGACGCCACGAGGACCTCCGATCAATCAGCAGAGGTATCGTTCCATAGATATGAATTATTGTTAAACGATAATTTACTCCGGCGCGACAGTGACCGCTATCCCGTCCAGCTCCGGGCTGCAGGTGATCTGGCAGGACAGCCGGGAGTTCGGCTCCACCGCCAGGGCCATATCTAGCATGTCGAGTTCGGCGTCGGAGCGTGCGGGCAATTTCTCGAACCAGCCATCGGTCACATAGACGTGGCACGTCGCGCAGGCACACGCGCCGCCGCATTCCGCGGCGATGTCGAAACCGGAATCGCGCAGGATTTCCATCACGCTCCAGCCGTCGCGGCCTTCGACTTCGCGCGTGGCGCCCTTGCGGTCGGTGGCAACGATTTTCATTTAGGCGACTCCGAGTTTCTTCTGCAGGCTCGACGACGACGTCGTGTACTGGAAGCGCAGCTTCTCATTCGGCTTGACGATATGGAAGGCCGCCTGCGCCATCAGCGCCGCTTCGTGGAAGCCGGAGAGAATGAGCTTCAACTTGCCGGGATAAGTATTGATGTCACCGATGGCGAAGATGCCCGGCGTCGTGCTTTCGAACTTCGCCGTGTCGACCGCGATCAGGTTCTCGGTCAGGTTCAGGCCGAAATCGGCGATGGGGCCGAGCTTGATCGTCAGACCGAAGAACGGAATGAACATGTCGCAGGCGTGTTCCCATTCCTTCTTTTCAGGATTGGCCAGCGTTACCGCGCTCAATTGGCCATCGCTGCCGTGCAGCGCCTTCACACTTGCGATCTCGAAATTGATCTTCCCATGCGCAGCCAGTTCGCGCATCTGGTTGACGCTATGCTGCGCCGCGCGGAAACCGTCGCGGTGATGCACCAGCGTGAGCTTCGCCGCGATCGGCGCGAGATTGATCGTCCAGTCGAGCGCGCTGTCGCCGCCACCGGCGATCAGAATGTTCTTGCCGCGGAACTGCTCCATCTTGCGCACCGCGTAGTGCACCGACTTGCCTTCGTAAGACTCGATGCCGGCGATGGGCGGACGCTTCGGCACGAAACTGCCACCACCGGCGGCAATCACCACCACAGGCGCGATGATCTCGGTGCCCACATCCGTCGTAAGCTTCCAGCGTCCGTCGTCGAGTTTCGTCAGCGCACTCGCCATCTGCGAAAGATGGAATGTCGGATTGAACGGCTTCGCCTGTTCGAGAAGACGGTCGGTCAGTTCCTGACCGGTGACGATCGGCAAACCGGGAATGTCGTAGATCGGTTTTTCCGGATAGAGCTCTGTGCACTGTCCGCCCGGACGATCGAGGATATCGATCAAGTGGCATTTGAGATCGAGCAGACCCAGCTCAAACACGGCGAAAAGCCCAATGGGGCCCGCTCCGATAATGGCGACATCGGTCTCAATGGGACTGCTCATTTCACGGGCTCTTAGTGTAGGAAATTACGACTTACGCATCCGACATGTAGAAATCGGGTTCGGACTCCGCAAGGTGCATAGAGTCGCGCGGCGTTGTCGGGAAAAAGGTCTTTAGCGTCAAGCGCCCAGATAGGACTTGATGAAACCCTGAACCGCACTGGTCTTGGATTGGAGGGATTGCAGGGCAGCAGCAGCGGTCACGCTGTCTGCGGATGGGTCGATGGGCTCGGCAGCCGCCGCCGCATCGCCAAGACCGAACGCGCCGATTCCGCGCGCCGCGCCCTTCAAGGTATGGGTGACCTCCTTCCAGGATTTGGCGTCTCGCGCATCGAGGATGGACTGCAGACGCGCGACCATTTCACTCGCCTGATTGTCGAAAAGACGCAGGATTTCCGCGTTCAAAGCCGCATCGCCCCCGGTATAGCGGGCAAGGTGGGCGAGATCGACAGCAGCGGTGGCCATGGCCAGGTCCTGTTTTCGGATCCGCACTATTCATCCGTATGCGTCAAAACCCCGTTAAACGCGCGGTTGCCAGCCAACTGGGCCGGAACGGACGAAAGCCCCCTCGCCTTCAAGGGCTTGGATGGTTAAAGTGCCGTCGCACCAAGATTTTTCAGTGGTTTAGGGGTTCTCCGATGGCGACGCCGCAATTCGAGCGTAACCAACCTGTCCTGCTGTCGGGTGGCGAGAAACCGCTTTCTCCGCCGGCGCCTGTGTCGGTCCAGCCGCGTGAGAGCCGGTTCGGCCTGATCGCCATGTTTATCGCCTCGGCGTGCGCCGCACTCTGGATTGGTGCCGCCGGCGCATGGTTGTGGGGCTATTTCGGGCCGGCGGGATTGGCAGCACTCGATGTGCAGCAGATCGCACTGTTTGCGATCGCGACCTTCGTCCCCGCCTTCCTCATCGTCGCTCTCGCCTGGGCGCTTGCGCGCGGCCACGCCATGAGCCTTGCCACGGAATCGCTGGTCGATGCGACCGACCGTCTTTTCAGCGCGGATGAAACCGCGGCCCGCACCGCCGCGCGCCTCGGCCGCGCCGTGCGCAAGGAACTCGACGCCTTCAACGCCGGCCTCGACAGTGCGTTCACACGCATGCGCGCCCTTGAGTCGACTCTGGAAAATCAGATCGGTGCGCTGGATGAAGTCGGGGCGCGTACCGAAGTGCGCGGCGAAGCCGTGGCTTCGCGTCTGTCGAAAGAGCGCGAGCGCATCGAAACGATGACCGGCTCTCTCTCCGATGCTGCGACCCGCGCGGGCGAAAGCATCGCCAACCGCCTGACACAGGAGCGCGAACGCCTCGACGCCGTGGCGGAATCGCTGACGGATGCTGCGTCGCGCGCAAGCGAAACGGTTGCAGGGCGCGCAGCCCAATTGAAGGCCTCCATCGAGACGGCAGAAACATCGCTGAAGGCTGCCGGTCAGACGCTCGACGCCCATGCCGCGGAATTCCGCGCCGCCGCCAACACTGCCGCCGAAGCGCCACGTCAGGCCGCTGTCGAACTGGATCGTCAGGCGAAGTCGATCGAATCCGTTTCCGAAGCGACGATGGCGCGCGCGGAATTCATCCTTGGCCGTCACGAGCGTCACCGCGCGGTGATGAACGAGCTTCTGACCAAGCTGAAGGAAGAAAGCACCGCCTTCGAAAGCTCCGTCGGTCGCGAAAGCGCGGCAATGACCCGCGCACTGGAATCGCTCAGCAGCGAAGCCCAGAAGTTCGAAACCGCCTCGGGCAACACCGAGCGCCACCTCGAAACGCTCGTCGCGCAGACGTCGATGCGCACGCGCGAGATGATGCAGAACCTCATGGAAGAAGCGCAGAAGCTGAAGGATACCAGCGACGCCGCCAACCTGACGCTCTCAAAACTCGCGGATGCCGTGCGCGAAGCGAGCCTGGGTGCACGCACGCTCATCGGCGAGACCGTTGGCCACGCCAAGAGCGACGCCCATTCGCTGGTCGGTGATGCGATGGCGGAATGCGAGCGCCTGCTGCGCACCTCCGGTGAGCTGTCGGCGAAAGCGGCGGAGATGCGCACTGCGCTGGCCGCCGTCACCGAGGAGACGCAGCGCCATCTCGTGTCGCTGCCTGGAATCGCGCAGCAGGAAGCACAGCGCATCCGCCAAATGGTGCGCAACGAAACAGAGGAGATGCTCGACATCTCCGCCCGCGCGCTGTCGACCATCCGTGCGCGCGCCTCGGCAAAACCCGCCGCCGATGTGCCGCCTGCCGAACAGACCAAGGAAGAACGCGAACGCGAGAGCATGTTCGGCCTGGCGCGCAAGATCACGGGCCGCCAGAAGCAGCAGAAGCCGCGTGCCGGAAACGATGACGGCAAATGGGAAATGAGCAAGCTGCTCGCCGCTGCGGAAGGCGGCAACGACAACAAACCCAGAGAATTCAAATCATCGACGGCGGCAGCGCTCGGCGCGTTGGAAGCCGCGCTGGCCGACATGACCGTCGATCTCGGCGCCATCGCCGGAGATACCGCGCCAAGCAACGAGGACTGGCGGCTTTATCTTGCGGGCGATCGCGGCGTATTCGCGCGCAAGCTGGCCTCCGCCATCGACGCCAACACGGTCGACCGCATTACAGAGCTCTATCGCGAGGACACCAAATTCCGCGACGCGGCCGATCAGTACATCAGCGAGTTCGAGACGCTGCTGGCACGCGCAAAGGAAGGCGATGGCGGCGGGTTGCTGACGCCCACGATCCTGAGCGCCGATACCGGCAAGATCTATCTGGCAGTCGCATACGCGCTCGGCCGCCTATGACACACGCCTGAGGCGCGCTGCATAGAACCCGTCCACGCCGCCCTCTCCGGATAGATGGCACGGCAAGGTACGCAGGTTGCCGTTCGCGTCGATGAATTCGCTGTGCCCGAAAACGTCGGCAGGCGTGATCGCAAGGCGTTCGAAGCGCGTGTCGCGACGGAGAAAGTCGGCGATCTGTTCGGTGCCTTCCTCCGGCTCAAGCGAACACACCGCAAACACGAGCAGTCCGCCCGGCGCAGTAAGATCGGCGGCGCAATCGAGCAACTCTGCGCCCGCGGCCTGGCACAGCGTGACATCGGACGCGCCCTTTATGAGCGGCAGCTCTGGGTGGCGCCTAATCGTGCCTGTGGCGCTGCATGGCGCGTCGAGCAGAACGAAGGGCGCAGGTTCGAGACGCAGGTCGCGTACGTCTTCGTTCAAAAGCACCGCGCTCAGCTTCAGGCGCGCGAGATTTCCCTCGAGCCGTTCGATGCGCGTCGCCTCGCGTTCGACCGCCGTGACATCGGCACCCGCCAGCGCGAGCTGCGCCGTCTTGCCGCCGGGTGCGGCGCATAGATCGAGAACGCGCCGACCTTTCACATCGCCAAGCAGATGCGCCGGCAAAGTAGCGGCGACGTCCTGCACCCAGAACGAGCCTTCCGCGAAGCCCGGCAGCGTGTCGACGCGAATGGACTCATCCAGCCGCCACGAGTTGCCGAACAGATATGTCGCGCCACCGACTTTTGCCTCGCGGGAAACGATGTCGAGCGGCGCACGCCTCAGATGCGCTTCCGCGATCGCGCGCGCAACGGCTTCGCCATAGGCCTGCGACCAGCGCGACCATATCCAGTCCGGTGTGGCGAGGCGGGGTGCGTCCTGCTTGATGACGACGTCCTTGCCGTCGCGCGAAACGCGCCGCAGGACAGCGTTGATCAGCGGTTTGAAATGGACCGCCTTGTGGTCGGCCTGTGCGAGGCGATTGGCGCCATCGACGGCGGCGTGCGGGGCCACATCGAGAAACAAAAGCTCGCACGCGCCCGCGAGCATGATGTCGTAGGTCGGACCCGAGCGATGCGGCGACGGCATCTTATCGACGAAGGCTCGCAGCACGGCGTCGAGCTGGCCGAAGCGACGCAGCGTTTCACTGGCAATGGCGCGCGCAAAGCCGGCGTCACGCGGTTCAAGATCGACGCAAGCAGCTAGTGCGATATCGAGCGGACGACGCTTTCGCAGGACTTCGGTGAGGATGTCCTGCGCCGCCTGCCGCGCTTTCAGTCCCTGAACCTCGCTCACCCCCAGGGACCACGCTTCGATACCTCCGCGGCGCCTGCCATGGCGCGCAACCGCGCTACACGCTCAGCCGTCGAAGGATGACTGGCGAACAGGGTAGACAGCCCTCCACCGTGAAGGGGATTGATGATGAACATGTGCGCGGTCGCGGGATGTTGCTCGGCCTCGACATTGTCGATGCGTTGTGCGGCCTGATCAATCTCTTCCAGCGCCGAGGCGAGCCAGAGTGGCCGGCCTGAAATTTCCGCACCGGCCTTGTCGGCATCGAATTCGCGCGAACGGCTGATCGCGGACTGCACCAGTACGGCGGCGATCGGCGCGAGCAGCATGACGAGCAGCATACCCACCAACCCGAGCGGATTGTTGCGGCGATCGCCACCCAGAAAGAATGCGAAGTTTGCGAGCATCGACACCGCACCCGCGACGGTCGCAACGATCGTCATGGTCAGCGTGTCACGATGCTTCACATGGCCGAGCTCATGCGCGAGAACGCCGGCAAGCTCTTCGTTGTTGACGCGCGCGAGCAATCCGCTGGTCACACACACCGCGGCGTGCTCGGGATCGCGGCCGGTGGCGAACGCGTTCGGCTGATCGTTTTCGACGATATAGACCTTGGGCATCGGCAGGTTGGCCTGTCCGCTCAGTTGTCGGACAAGATTCACCAGTTGCGGGGCGCTCGTATGGTCGACTGGGCGCGCGCCATATATCGACAGCAAAGCCTTATCGGAGTGCCAGTAGGCCCACGCGTTCGTCCCTGCTGCGAACAGAAATGCAATCAGTATCCCTGGCGCTCCGCCGATGAGGAAGCCCGCGACCAGGAACAGGCCGGTCAGAAGCGCCATCAAGATGCCGGTGCGAACGATATTCACGCAGATTCTCCCTGGGCCTGATGTATGATGGGCCGCCATGGCGTCAAGCAAGATGACAAAAGCGAAGGAAATCGCGGCCCGCATCCGCGAAGCGGGCGAGCGCGCGGCCGCAGAGGCCGAAGCCCGCCGCAAGGCCGAGAAGCCGGAGCATCTGCCGGAGGAACTGGGCGGCCAGAAAGGCCCCGAACCCACGCGTTATGGCGATTGGGAAAAAAAGGGGATCATTTCCGACTTCTGAATGTGGTTGAACCCACGCCCTTAAGGGTCCATCTACCGCCCAGTTGGAACCGTTCCAGAAAGTACGCCGATGTTCATCCAGACCGAGTCCACACCGAACCCCGCGACGCTGAAATTCCTGCCCGGCCGCGATGTGATGGGTGAAGGCGCGGTTGCGGACTTCCCCTCGAGCGAGAGCACCGGCCGTTCGCCATTGGCGCGCGCGTTGTTCGCGCTGCCGGACGTGTCGCGTGTGTTCTTCGGCTCCGATTTCATTTCGGTGACCAAAACGGACGGCGCAGACTGGAAGCACATGAAGGTGCCTGTGCTGGCTGCGATCATGGATCATTTCACGCGCAATCTGCCGGTGATGGAGGGCGCGAGCGAGGAAATGGACGATTCCGCGCAATATGGCGAAGCCGACCCCGAAATCGTGGCCCAGATCAAGGAACTGATAGACACCCGCGTGCGCCCTGCGGTGGCACAGGATGGCGGCGACATCATCTACAAGGGATTCGATGGCGGTTCGGGCATCGTATTCCTGCACCTGCAGGGCTCCTGCGCCGGGTGTCCATCATCGACGATGACGCTGAAAAACGGCATCGAGAATATGCTGCGCCACTACGTGCCTGAGGTGAATGCGGTCGAAGCGGTCTAAGATCGCACGATTCGAATTTTGGGGTCCGCATGCAGCACGCCGTCAGCGACGAAGCGCTTGACACGATTTTTCGCAGCGCCCGCAGCCAGAACAAATGGCTCGACAAGCCGGTCAGCACCGCATTGATGATGGCGGTGTACGATCTGATGCGCCTCGGCCCGACGAGTGCGAATTGTTCGCCGGCGCACATCGTCTTCCTGGTATCGAAGGAATCGAAAGAGCGGATAAGGCCGCACCTGCTTCCATCCAACGTCGACAAGACGATGACGGCGCCTGCCGTGGCGGTGATCGGATACGATCTCGACTTCCCGCAGCATCTGCCACGCCTCTTTCCGCATAACCCTACCGCCAGGGACTGGTTTCACGATCCGGTGCTGCGGGAGAAGACCGCATTTCGCAACGGCACGCTGCAGGGCGCCTATTTCATTGTCGCCGCCCGCGCTCTCGGTCTCGATTGCGGGCCGATGTCGGGTTTCAGCAACGATGCCGTCGACAACGAGTTCTTTGCCGGCACCAATATCAAATCGAATTTCATCTGCGGCATCGGTTATGGCGATCCCTCGGGCGTGTTCCCGCGCAATCCCAGGCTCGAATTCGACGAGGCCTGTAAAATCCTGTGAGATGAGACGGTGAAGATCCTCGCCGTCGATACTGCGCTTGGCGCCTGCTCGGTCGCGCTGACCGATGACGGGCGCACGCTTGCGCAGCGTCACGCATTCATGGATCGCGGGCATGCCGAAGCGCTTGCTCCCATGGTCGAAGAGACGATGCGCGATGCGAAGATCGAGTTTGCCGCGCTCGACAGATTGGCGGTGACAACGGGGCCGGGCACGTTCACCGGACAGCGCGTCGGGCTCGCGTTCATGCGCGCGCTGCGCATCGCACTGCGTCGCCCGTTGATCGGCATCACCACGCTGGCCGCGATGGCGGAGGCGGCAAAAGCGGAAACGAATTTGCCGCGCGCGATCGCACTGCATGATGCGCGGCGCGACGAAGTCTACGTCGAAATTGATAGCGCGCCCGAAGTGCTTCTCTTCGAAGACGCGATGCGAATGCTTCGCAGCCTTGGAGGCGATTCGTCGATCGCGCTTGCTGGAACAGCAGCACCTCGCGCATGCGATGCACTCTCAAGAAGATTTGTGCTGTCCGCAATTCGACAGCCCGACGCGTTGTGGGTTGCGCATCTCGCAGCGGTTTCGCCGGCGACCGACAATGCCCCGCGTCCGCTTTATCTGCGCGCACCCGATGCAAAGCTGCCGGGTACGCAAGCGTGAGGCCGAAAGCCGACCTCGCCGAACTTGCCCGCCTTCATGCGCTTTGCTTCGAGGACGCGTGGAGTGCGAAGGCGCTTGAAGACCTGCTGAAAACCCCCGGCGTATCGGCGTTTTCCGCAGAACAGGGCTTCATTCTCATCCGCGTTGCCAGCGACGAGGCCGAGGTTCTAACCATCGCGGTCGCACCTTCCGCGCGCCGGAAGGGCACGGCATCCGCTTTGCTCGCCGAAGCGATGCGGGACGCGGCCGCTGGGGGCTCCCGCACGATGTTTCTTGAGGTCGCCGCTACCAACCAGGCGGCCATCGCCCTGTACACGAAGTTGGGCTTCCGAAAAGTGGGCACCCGCAAGGCATACTATGCGCCGTCGGAAGATGCGCTTATCCTTCGTGTCGAATTGCCTTTTGCGGCTTTGGGAAAATGACTAAAGATGTCGCGCAACCGCGAGGGAACGCCGTGACGCGGATAGAACAGCTTTGCATGGACAAAGGCCTGCGCATGACCGAACAGCGCCGCGTGATCGCACGCGTGCTGTCGGAAGCTGACGATCATCCGGATGCGGAAGAACTGTACCGCCGCGCCTCGGCCATCGATCCGCACATCTCGATCGCCACCGTTTATCGCACCGTCAAGCTGTTCGAAGATGCGGGCATTCTCGAGCGTCACGATTTCCGTGACGGCCGCTCGCGCTATGAAGAAATTCCCGAAGCGCACCACGATCACCTGATCGACATCCAGAGCGGCAGCGTGATCGAATTTCGTAACGAAGAGATCGAGGCCTTGCAGAAGCGGGTGGCCGAAGAGCTCGGTTTCGAGCTGGTCGATCATCGCCTCGAACTTTACGGCGTGCCCAAGGGCGCAAAGAAGCCGCGCTGAGCATGCAGACGCTCAGGGGCATCTTTGTACTTTTCATTTTCATCATAACCGCGCTTGCCACAATTCCATGGCAGAGCTCCGCGATCCATTGGAAGTTGAGACGCCGCAAGACACTGCCCAATCGCTACAGCCGCTTCCTGTGCAAGCTGTTTGGAATCCACATCACTGTGGTCGGCACGCCGGTGCGCGGCCGCGGCGTGCTGATGGTCGCCAACCATACATCTTATCTCGACATCATTGTGCTCGGCGGTACCACGCCGGTTTCCTTCGTCGCCAAAAGCGAAGTGAACACCTGGCCGTTCTTCGGACTGATGGCGCGGCTTTACGAAACCGTCTTTGTGGAACGCTCGCGGCGCAGCCAGGCCGGTGTCGCGCGCGATCAGCTGCGCGAGCGGCTACAGGAGGGCGACGCGCTGGTCCTGTTCCCGGAAGGCACGTCGAATGACGGCAACCGGGTGCTGCCGTTCAAGAGCGCGTTGATGGGTGCGACCGAAGCCGTTGTCGGCACCGATGCCCAGGGCCGCAGCGAACATGTGCCGGTGCAACCGGTGTCGCTCGCCTATACCGGCTATTACGGGATGCCGATGGGCCGGGAGAACCGGCCGCTGTTCGCCTGGTATGGCGACATGGATCTGGTGCCGCATCTCTGGGAAGCCGTGACGTCCGGCCCCATCGACGTGGTGGTCCAGTTCCACGAACCCATGACCGTGGACGAGATGGACGGACGCAAGCCGCTGGCCGCCAGGGCGGAAGCCGTTATCCGCGAGGGGCAGGCCCGGGCGCTCGCCGGTCTCGCCACCGCGCCACGGCCGGTGCACAGCCACGGCCTCACCGAAGCGATTGCGTGAAAAGGCCCAAACGCGCATAACCCGCCGCCTGATGAAACGGCTTTTCGTCAAAACCTACGGCTGCCAGATGAACGTCTACGATTCCGCCCGGATGGCGGATCTGCTGGCGCCGTTAGGCTACGCCCAGACGGACGCGCCGGACGACGCCGACATGGTGATCCTCAACACCTGCCACATCCGGGAGAAGGCGACCGAGAGGGTCTATTCCGAACTCGGCAAGCTGCGCCGGATGAAAGAAGAAAAAGCCGAAGCCGGCACGCGCATGATGATTGCTGTCGCGGGCTGTGTGGCGCAGGCCGAGGGCGAAGAGATCGTGAAGCGCCAGAGCGCTGTCGATCTGGTCGTCGGCCCGCAATCCTATCACCGCCTGCCGGAGATGATCGCCAGGGTCGCGCGCGCAGGTGGTCAGGCGCTGGAGACCGACTTCCCCACCGAAGACAAATTCGATGCGCTGCCGGTGCAGACCGGTGGCGTCGGCACGAGTGCGTTTCTCACTGTGCAGGAAGGTTGCGACAAGTTTTGTACCTTCTGTGTCGTGCCCTATACGCGCGGGGGCGAGTATTCGCGACCCGTTGCATCGATTGTCGACGAAGCAAAACGTCTGGCTGATCTTGGCGCGCGCGAACTCACGCTGCTAGGTCAGAACGTGAATGCCTATCGCGGCGCGGGGCCGGATGGCGAGGAATGGACGCTCGCGAAACTGCTCCACGCGCTGTCACACGTTGAGGGCATCAGGCGGCTGCGCTACACGACCAGCCATCCTCGCGATATGAGCGATGATCTGATTGCGGCGCATGGCGAGATAGAAGGGTTGATGCCGTATCTGCACCTTCCTGTGCAGTCGGGATCGGACACGATCCTGGACGCGATGAACCGCCAGCACACAGCGGACGACTATCGCCGCATCGTCGATCGCATCCGTGCAGCCCGCAATGACATCGCATTGTCGTCGGATTTCATCGTCGGCTTCCCGGGTGAGAGCGACAAGGATTTCGAAGACACGATGACCTTGATCCGCGACATTGACTATGCGGGTGCGTTCTCCTTCAAATACAGCAAGCGACCCGGCACGCCGGCGTCCGCAGCGCGCAAGCAGATTCCGGAAGACGTGAAATCGGCGCGTCTGGAAGCGCTGCAAGCGCTTTTGACTGAGCAACAGCGGGCTTTCAATCATTCCTGCGAGGGGCGCACGCTTTCGGTGCTGTTGGAGAAGCCAGGCCGGAGGGAAGGCCAGGCCATCGGACGCAGTCCGTATCTTCAGGCCGTGCATGTCGACGATGCCGACCATCTGATCGGCCAGATCCGTGATGTGAAGATCGTTTCGGTGGGCCCGAACAGCCTGAAGGGCGCAATGCAGCGCGAGGCGGCGCTGGCGTCGTGAGCCCCGCGAAAAAGAAAACAGCCGCTGCACCACGCGAGCAGGTGACGCTCGAATTTCCGGACAATGCATTGCTCGCCGGACTGGCGGGTGCGCATCAGAAGAACTTCGCGCGCATCGAGCAGAAACTGAACGTGAAGGTCGCCACGCGCGGCAATCTCGTCGCCGTAGAAGGCGAGCGCGAGTCGCGCGACCGCGCTGCGAGTGTGCTGCGCGCGCTTTATGCGCGCCTTCAGGGCGGCGAGGCGGCGAATCTCGCCGATGTCGATGCGGAGATTCACTTTGCGCTTGAAGGTCCGGTGAAAGCCGCGTCCGGCAATTTCGGCTCGCCGTCGCTCAAGACCTGGGCGTCGCGCACCACGCGCGTCCGCACCCAGGGACAGCTCGCTTATCTCGATCTGATGCGGACGCATCCACTGGTGTTCGGTGTCGGGCCCGCCGGTACGGGCAAGACCTATCTCGCCGCCGCCTATGGCGCCCATCTTCTTTATGAACGTCGCGTCGAACGTCTGATCCTTTCGCGTCCTGCACTGGAGGCCGGCGAGCGCCTCGGCTTCCTGCCCGGCGATCTGAAGGAAAAGATCGATCCCTATCTGCGTCCGCTGTACGACGCACTGTTCGACGTGATGGGCGAGCAGTGCACCAAGCTGATGGAGCAGGGCACGATCGAGGTCGCACCGCTTGCCTTCATGCGCGGCCGCACACTGTCCCGTGCGTTTGTGATCCTCGATGAGGCGCAGAACTGCACGAGCGCGCAGATGAAGATGTTCCTGACGCGCCTGGGCGAGGATTCGCGCATGGTCGTGACCGGCGATCCGAGCCAGAGCGATCTTCCCGCCGGCATGTCGGGCCTGAACCAGGCGCTCGACATTCTGAGCGGTGTCGAAGGTGCGGCGATAGCGCGCTTTGGCACCAAGGACGTCGTCCGCCACGCCCTCGTCACCCGCATCGTCGCCGCCTATACTGCGGCGGAAGACAGTTCGGGTGTCGAACGCACCTTGCAGCGGCGGAAGGATTGAGCTTGAGCATTACGCTCATGATCGAAGACAAGAAATGGAGCGCCAGGCGCGGCCTGGGCGCACGCCTGAAGAAGGCGGCGGCTCTGGCGCTGGTGCGCGGCAAAGGCAAAGGCGCATTGACCATTCTGCTTTCCAACGACAGGAAGCTGCACGATCTGAATGTCACCTTTCGCGGCAAGGACAAACCAACGAACGTCCTCTCCTTTCCAGCGCACAATGACGAGTATCTGGGCGACGTTGCGGTGGCCTATGGCGTGACCTCTCGGGAAGCGCGCGACCAGAAGAAGCCATTCTCCGATCACGCGACACATCTTGTGGTACATGGCGTGCTGCATCTGCTTGGCTACGATCATGAGACGGCCCGGGCTGCAAAGATCATGGAGCCGCTGGAAACGCGCATCCTGAGAGAGCTGGGTATCGCCGATCCCTATACGCAGAAAGCGGCGTGAGCACGCATAAGCCAATGTCCGACGCTGTCCACCCCGAAACTGAAGCCGAAAAGACGCCGTCGCTTCTGAAGCGTCTGACACAGATGCTACGCGGCGATGGTACCGCAGCCGCGATCCGCAACAGTCTTGAAGAAGTCTTCGAGGAGAGCGATCGCGAAAGCCCTGCTCTGTCGGCGCAGGAGAGGACGCTTTTCACGAACCTGCTCAACGTCGGCGATCAGCGCATCAACGACGTCATGGTGCCTCGGGCCGATATTGTGGCGGTTGAAGAAAATATGCCGCTCGTGGAGCTCGTGGCACTGTTTCGTGAGGCGCAGCATTCGCGCCTCCCCGTCTATCGGGAGACGCTCGACGACCCGATCGGGTTCGTACACATCAAGGACGTGTTCGCGTTGATGGAGCCCGGCGAAGGCGGCGCATTCCGCTGGCGCAATTCCACGATCACTGAGATCAAGCGGCCGATCCTTTTTGTGCCCCCATCCATGCCGGTGCTCGACCTTCTGGTGAAGATGCAGGCGTCGCATATCCAGCTGGCGCTGGTCATCGATGAATATGGCGGCACGGACGGTCTGGTCTCCATCGAGGACCTGATCGAGGAGATCGTTGGCGACATCGCCGACGAGCACGACGAAGACACAGCGCCTATCCGCAAGGATGAAACCGGGGCATTCGTCGCCGATGCCCGCGCCGATCTGGAGGATTTCAAGACGGAGACCGGCCTCGACCTCGGCGTCGATGATGAGATAGCCGAGGATGTCGATACGCTGGCCGGCCTCGTCACCTCGCTCGCGGGACGCGTACCCCAGCGCGGTGAGATCATCGCACATCCAAACGGTGCCGAGATGGAGGTGCTTGAAGCCGACCCGCGCCGCGTGAAGCGCCTGCGGATACGCCCACCCGCACCACCCGCCCCGGCTACGGATACGTCCGGTTGACGACGAACTTTGCCCGCATCGGTGATTTGGTTCGCAGACTGCCCGGTTGGCACGCGCGTCTGTTTGCCTTTGCGGCTGGCGCCCTGTCGGCCCTCGGCTTCGCGCCGATCGATTTCTTTCCCTTGCTTCTGCTTGGATACGCTGCGCTCGTTCTTCTCATCGACGGCGCAGTCTCGACGTTGAAGCCGATCCGCAATACGGCGTGGGTCGTGTGGGCGTTCGCGTTCGGACAGTTCCTCGTGGGGCTGCATTGGGTCGGCTATGCGTTCATGGTCGATTCATCGGCGCATGCATGGCAGATCCCGTTCGTGGCACTCCTTTTTCCGGGGGGGATGGCGCTGGTGTTCACCACGCCCCCCTTGGCAATCGCTGCGCGGCTCTGGCGGCAGGACACGTCGCGTATTTTCGTGTTCACGATCGCCTACACGATCGCCGAATGGATACGCGGCCACGCCTTCACTGGATTTCCGTGGAATCTGGCGGGCTATGGCTGGGGCGCATCGCTTGCCGTCATGCAGAGCGCGTCGCTCATCGGCGTGTACGGTCTGACGTTGATCACGATTCTGTTCGGGGCCTCGCTTGCCGAATTGTTCGGCAAGGAATTTTCCTGGCGCCTGCCGGCTGCAATAACCGCGATCTTTGCCGTGATGTTCGCTGGAGGCGCGCTTCGTCTCGGCATGGTCAAGATCGATACCGTGCCTGGCGTACGCCTCCGCATCGTTCAGCCGAACATCGCGCAGTCAGATAAATACAGACCGCAACTTGTCGACGAGAACTGGAATCGGCTGATCTCGCTCAGCGCTGCTCCGGCAAAACAGAAACCCACACACATCATCTGGCCCGAGGCAGCCCCGCCCTTCATCCTCACGCGCGCGCCCGAAGCGCTGGATGAGATAAGCGTCCTCACGGGCCCGGGCCGCGTTCTGATGACCGGCGCGTTGCGCGCACTGCGCCACGACGACCGCATGGATTACTACAACAGCTTCTACGTCTTCGGGCATGGCGGCCAGATGCTGAGCGTCTACGACAAATTCCATCTTGTGCCGTTTGGTGAATATCTGCCGTTTGAAAGCCTGTTCAAAAAGATCGGCCTGACGAAAGTCGTTGGTATTGACGGAAGCTTTTCAACCGGCGACGGGCCGCACACGCTCGATATCCCGGGCGCGCCGCAAGCGGGACCGCTGATCTGCTATGAGATTCTTTTTCCGGACGAGGTCGTTGGGGCGACGCGGCCGTCTTGGTTCGTGAATGTCACCGACGATTCCTGGTTTGGCCCGTGGGCGGGACCCAGACAGCATCTGCTTGTTGCGCGCATGCGCGCGATTGAACAGGGCATTCCCGTTGTCCGCGCGGCCAACACCGGTATTTCCGCAGTGATTGACCCACTCGGGCGTATCCGTGCGCAGCTCGGACTGGACCACACCGGCGTTCTCGATGCCGATCTGCCCGGCGTTATCGAAGCGACCCCTTATGCGCGCTACGGTTGGTATTCGTTTGTTCTTCTTCTCATAAGTTGTGCTGCGGCCGCGCGCTTGTCTGTGAACACTTCGCGAAAAATCACGAATTAGCGCTTTTCTCTAGCTGCGGGCAGCCGTTACTCTCGCGTGTGGAACTGCGGTGTAACAACTTTGCCGAAAAAGCGCGCCAACACGACTGACCCTCACGTCGGCAATCGCGTGAGGCTGCGCCGCATGCTGCTGGGCATGAGCCAGGAACGTCTCGGCGAACTTCTCGGACTGACCTTCCAGCAGATTCAAAAATACGAGAAGGGCGTAAACCGCATCGGCGCGGGTCGGCTGTTCGACATTTCGCGGATCATGGGCGTGCCGGTCGAATACTTCTTTGAAGGAGCGGACAGCCGCCTTACCGGCCCACGCGGGTTCTCGGAGAACGAGGCATCCCCACCCGTGCTGGAGTTTGTATCCAGCGGTGAGGGCTTGCAACTCAGCCTCGCGTTCATGCGCATCAAGGATCAGAAGATGCGCAAGCGCGTGCTTGACCTCGTCAAGAGCATTGCCGCCGGCGAAGAGGAATAGGCGCTATTTGCGCTTGCGTGCTTTCTTTTCTGCAAGACCGGATTGAGCGCGGCGCCTTTCGAGTTCGTCATAGACCGTCTTGGGTTTGACCCCTGTCGCCGCCCACACGACAAGCAGGTGATAGAGTACGTCGGCGGACTCCGAGACAATCTCCTTCTTCTTTCCGCCAACGGCCGCCAGTGCTGCCTCGACGCCTTCTTCGCCAAGCTTCTTGGCGCATTGCGCAATGCCGCGCCGGAGCAATTGCGCTGTGTAGGATTTCGATGCGCCCGCACCCTTGCGCGCAATGATGGTTGCGTAGAGCTGATCGACTGGATGTTCGCTCATCAATTCGCCCTGTCTTCAAGCAAACGCCGCGCGATGACCTGTGCCTGAATCTCGGCAGCGCCTTCAAAGATGTTCAGGATTCGTGCGTCGCAGAGAATGCGGCTGATCGGGTATTCAAGCGCAAACCCATTGCCGCCGTGGATCTGCAGTGCGTTATCGGCGCACGCCCACGCGACGCGCGCCGCGAGCAGCTTCGCCATTCCCGCTTCGAGATCGCAGCGGCGGCCTTCGTCTTTCTCGCGCGCGGCGTAGTAGGCGATCTGGCGCGCAACGGTGATCTCCACCGCCATCATCGCAAGCTTGTCGCGCACCCGCGGGTAATTGAAGATTCGCTGCCCGCCCTGCTGGCGATCCAGCGCATAGCGCAGACCCACGTCCAGCGCAGACAGCGCAACGCCGACGGCACGCGCAGCCGTTTGGATACGGGCGCTTTCGAAGGTCTGCATGAGCTGCTTGAAGCCCTGGCCTTCCTCGCGGCCAAGAAGATTGGCAGCGGGCACCTCGAAGCCGTCGAAGCCGATCTCATATTCCTTCATGCCGCGATAGCCGAGGACGCCAATCTCGCCGCCGGTCATGCCCTTGGTGGGGAACGGACTGCCGTCGCCGCCACGGGCTTTCTCCGCGATGAACATCGAGAGGCCGCGATAATCCGTCGTGTTCGGATCGGTGCGGACCAGCAGCGTCATGACATCGGCACGTGCAGCATGGGTGATCCACGTCTTGTTACCGTAGACCTTATACGTTTCGCCCTCGCGGACAGCGCGGGTGCGCAGCGAACCCAGATCAGAGCCTACATTGGGTTCGGTGAAGACTGCGGTCGGCAGCTTCGCGCCATTGGCTATCAGCGGCAGCCAGTGATCGCGCTGATCCTTTGTGCCACCTGTGAGAATGAGCTCCGCCGCGATCTCCGACCGCGTGCCGAGGGAGCCGACGCCGATATAGCCACGCGACAACTCCTCCGACACGACACACATCGCCATCTTCGACAGACCGGCGCCGCCATATTGCTCGGGGATCGTGAGGCCGAAGACGCCAAGCTCGCTCATCTGCGCGACGACATCGATCGGGATGAGTTCGTCCTTCAGATGCCATTGATGGGCGAAGGGCGTGACCTTGTCCTGCGCAAAGCGGAAGAATTGCTCACGCACCATGTCCATCGTCTCATCAAGACCGGGATTGCCAAAGAACATGGCACCGGAATGTTGCGCCAGATAATCGGCGATGCCGGCACGTACGTCCGCCCTTGAACCTTCGTCGATCAAGAGGTGGATGGCGCTCCAGAATTCCGCGAACGATTCATTGGATATTCCAAGATCGCCGGGCCGCGCCATTTCGTTCTGGCTCATCGGAATTCCGCCCGCCATCTGCGCGAGGTATTCGGCAAACGCCACCAGAAGAATGAGCTGCTCCATTTCGCCGAATCGCTTTTCGTGCTCAAGCCGGCGCGCCCAACGCGCCATCTGGCGAAGCGCTTCGGTGTAAGTCGCATACCAGGCGAGTGCGTGCGTGGCGCGCTGATGGCGGTCAAGTGCGGAGCGTGAAATCTTTCCGTCGGGTGTCACCATCTGGGTGGCGCTGTCTTTGGCTGCAGCCAGAAAGCCTTCGGCCGAGAACAGCGCTTCCTCACAGCGGGCGAGCAAATGGGGGATCGTCGGAGAGATCATCATTTTGGCCATCACAATTTCGATGCGCGAAGCTTAGCGGGTTTATTCCGCACTGCACCATGCTTGTGCCGCCCTCTTGCGGGATTTCACCGGATCAGCCATGCACGCGGTTCTGATCACTCATCTTTGGGGAAAATCGATGCGTTTGCTTTCCGGTGCCGCGCTTGCGGCCGCTCTCGTTCTGTCTGCTTCCAGCGCCGTGTTTGCGAAAGGCGCCGACATATCGCCGGCCGATCTGGCCCAACTCAAGAGCTACACGCTCTCCATGGCCAAGATTCAGGGCATGCAGGCCGCTATGGACGACGCGAAGAAAAGCGGCATGGACAAGAAGATGGCCAATTCCAACGACAACTCGCAGTCGCTCGCGGAGATGGAAACCAGGATCAAGGCGATGCCCGGCGCGATGGCGATCTTTGCCAGGCATGGCCTGACCGCGCATGACGTCGTGGTGATGCCATTCGCGTTGATGGATGCTGGTATGTGCGTCGCCTATCCGAGCGCCGCGCCGAAACTGGCCGATCGCGTGTCGCCGGCGCAGATCGCTTTCTACAAGGCGCACAAGGCCGATCTCGAAAAGATGAAGTGGCTGAGCGGCGAGTAAAGCTTACGCGCTACTCGCTTCCAGAACATCTTCGAACGTCCGCATACCGGGACGTTGTGCGTTGACGAGCACGGCCATGTTGCCGGGCAGGTGCTCGTTCTTCCACATCTTGGTGTGCGCGCGCGGGATATCTTCCCACGAGAACACTTCCGACATGCAGGGATCGAGACGGCGCTCCAGCATCAGACGGTTCGCCTGGCTTGCCTGGTTGAGGTTCGCGAAGTGCGAGCCCTGAATGCGCTTCTGACGCATCCACACGTATCGCGCATCGAAGGTGATATTGTAACCGGTGGTGCCGGCGCAGAACACGACCATGCCGCCACGCTTCACCACGAGGCATGACACCGGAAACGTCGATTCACCGGGGTGTTCGAACACCATGTCGACGTCGTTGCCCTTGCCGGTGATGTCCCAGATAGCCTTGCCAAACTTGCGCGCTTCTTTGGTCCACGCATCGTATTCGGGCGTGCCAACTTTGGGCATCGCACCCCAGCAATTGAAATCCTTGCGATTGATCACGCCCTTTGCGCCAAGTGACAGAACGAAATCGCGCTTGGTTTCGTCACTGATCACGCCGATAGCATTCGCGCCGCTGACCGCACAAAGCTGAACTGCGAACGAGCCGAGACCACCGCTCGCGCCCCAGATCAGAACGTTGTGACCCGGACGCAGAATGTGCGGACGATGACCGAAGAACATGCGGTAGGTCGTGGCAAGCGTCAGCGTGTAACACGCCGCTTCTTCCCAAGTCAGGTGCTGTGGGCGGGGCATCAACTGACGATCCTGCACGCGGCAGAACTGCGCGAATGAACCATCCGGCGTCTCGTAACCCCAGATGCGTTGCGACGGCGAGAACATGGGATCGCCGCCATTGCATTCCTCGTCGTCGCCGTCGTCCTGATTGCAATGCACGACGACTTCGTCGCCGACTTTCCAGCGTGTGACTTTCGAGCCGACGGCCCAGACGATGCCGGACGCGTCGCTGCCCGCGATGTGATACGGATTCTTGTGGCCATCGATCGGCGAGATCGGCGTGCCGAGGCCGGCCCACACGCCGTTGTAGTTCACGCCCGCCGCCATCACGAGAACAAGTACATCGTGGCTGTCCAGCGACCATGTGGGCACGGTTTCGATCTGGAAGGATTTTTCGGGTTCGCCGTGCCGCTCCTTGCGGATCGTCCACGCATACATTTTCGACGGCACATGGCCGAGCGGTGGGATCTCCCCCACCTCGTACAGATCCTTGTAGATCTCAAGCGACGGCTTGCCGGATGCGGACATGTGCAAAATTCCCCACGCTCTTACCGAAACTGAACGCCCAAGTAGGCATCACGGTTCTGTTGCATTGCAACAGAAATGTTCAACATTATGAACAGAAATGTGCTCGGCAAGAAATAAAGTTACGCCTTGTGGCCAAAGGGCTTGCGCTGGAGGCCTGATTTCCGGCCTTTTGCCTTGCCGGCTATCTCTTTCAGTTTGAGCGCCTGCAGCATGGAAAGCGCGGTGCCCGGGCCGCCCTTTTCGGGGTCGCGGAAGGCGCGGCCATAGCGCTCGACCCGGACTTCGACCGAGCCCAGGAATTCGCCTTCCCAGTCGGAGAGTTTGACGTCGGCGATCTCCGCCGCCTTGCGCGCCTTGCGCAGCGCCTTCAGCGCGGAACGTTTCGCGCGCGCCTTGTCGGCTTCGCGTCTCTCCTCAAGTGTCGGGACGCGCGATTTCATTCGACGGTCAGTGCGCCTTGTGCGGGTCGCGTTCGCCGGCCTTCACCGCCAGCGCGATGACGTCGATCGCAACCGGACAGGTGAAGAACGCGGAGCGCGCGCAATTCGGATTGTAGGCATCATTGAAATCGATGGTGATCGTCTTCGGCGGAAACGCGCCGAAGGAGTCGACATCGACATATCGGCCGGCGCCATAAGTCTCTGTACCGGTCAGACCATCGATAAAGAACGCGGACATCTGCGTGATCTTCGAGCGGTCATCCGCGTAGAATGGCAACGTCACCAGCTTTCCCTTCAGCGTGAAGCTTGCATCGCCGACATGGAAGAACTGCTTGTCGGTGCCGCGCGAGGTGCGGAAAACACGTGGCGGACGCGCCGGATCGGGCTTGAACGACGCTGTGACGCGATAGCTCGGGTCGTAGTTGAAGAAATCGACGCCCTTGAAGTCCTTCGCCGGTCTGGCCTGCTGGTTGAACACCATGATGCGCGCGCCGATCACGCCGGCATCGACCTGAGTCTGCGCGCCGCGGATGTCGATATCGGTATCGACCGGAATGCCTTTGTTGATGTCCGCTTCCGCATAAAGATGCTTGTTCATCACCACGAAGGGATGACCGCTGCGCACACCGGCCATCAGCACACCCGTGACCTTCGAGCCCTTCACCCATTTGTAGCTCTCGGGTTTGCCTTTGATACCGACCAGCGTGGCGGTGTCGCCATCACGCATATAAGCGGCGTCCTGGATTTTCAGCACCGCGTAGTGATTGTGCGCCCAGCCATTGTTGGCGTCTGCGAGCGACGCTTTCCAAAGCTCTTCATTCGTCTTCGCCTCGGCGGATACGGTCATCGCGGCCATCACCGCCGCGGCAAAAATCATCTGTTTCAAGGCCAATTCTCCACCGGACCGTCGCGACCATAGCACCGGCATGGCGAAGGCTGCCATGTTGCGCCGCAGCGAAACCGCGATAAGCTTGGGTATGGCACGCGACAAGCCCTGGATCTTCCGCACTTATGCCGGCCATTCGAGCGCTGCGGCCTCGAACACGCTCTACCGAACCAATCTGGCTAAGGGACAGACGGGTCTGTCCATTGCCTTCGATCTGCCGACCCAGACCGGCTACGACAGCGACGATCCGCTCGCGAAGGGCGAAGTCGGCAAAGTCGGCGTCCCGGTCAGCCATATCGGCGACATGCGCACGCTGTTTCAAGGCATCCCGCTCGACAAGATGAACACGTCGATGACAATCAATGCGCCGGCGGCGTGGCTGCTTGCGCTCTATGTCGCTGTCGCGGATGAACAGGGCTCGCCCCGTTCGTCGCTCACCGGCACGACGCAGAACGACATCATCAAGGAATATCTCGCACGCGGGACGTACATCTTCCCGCCCAAGCCCGCGATGCGGCTGACGACGGACACCATCGCATTCACGACGGCCGAAGTGCCGAAGTGGAATCCGATCAATCTGTGTTCCTACCACCTGCAGGAAGCGGGCGCCGATGCGGTCGAAGAAGCGGCCTTCGCACTTGCCACTGCAGTCTCTACGCTCGATGCGTGCAAGGCGCGTGGCGCGATTCCGCCGGAGGAATTCCCCAAGGCCGTCGGCCGCATGAGTTTCTTTGTGAACTCGGGTGTGAAGTTCATCACCGAGATTTGCAAGCTACGCGCGATGGGCGAGTTGTGGGACGAGATCACACGCGACCGTTATGGCGTCACAGATCCGAAGCTTCGCCTGTTCCGCTATGGCGTACAGGTCAACTCGCTGGGCCTGACCGAGCAGCAGCCGGAGAACAACGTCTACCGCGTGCTGTTCAGTATGCTGGGTGTCACGCTTTCGAAGAATGCGCGCGCGCGTGCCGTGCAGCTTCCGGCCTGGAACGAAGCGCTCGGCCTGCCGCGGCCCTGGGATCAGCAATGGTCGCTGCGCATGATGCAGATCGGCGCCTACGAAACCGATATGCTGGAATATGAAGACATCTTCGACGGCTCGAAGGTGATCGAAGAAAAGGTTCGCCAGCTCAAGAGCCAAATTCGCGATGAGATGGATCGCATCGCCAATTTCGGCGGCACGGCGACGCAGGAAGCGCTTGAATACATGAAAGAGCGCCTCGTCGTCTCCAACGCCGCGCGCGTCGAAGCCATCGAGCGCGGCGACGACATCCGCGTCGGCGTCAATGCTTACACCGAGACCGAAGTATCGCCGCTCACGTCCGGCAATGGCAGCTTCATGACAGTCGATGAATCGGCGGAGGCCGAACAGATCGCGCAGTTGAAGCAATGGCGCGCGCAGCGTGACGCCGCGGAAGTGTCCAAATCGCTTGCCAATCTCGAACGCGCGGCGCGCGGCGACGACAACCTGATGCCATACTCCATCGCCTGCGCCAAAGCAGGCGTTACGACGGGAGAATGGGCAGCGACGCTGCGCAAGGTGTTCGGCGAGTATCGGGCGCCCACAGGCGTCTCTGTAACCGGCCCAGCGCGCAACGACGAACGCATCGGCGCGCTGCGCGAGGAAGTCGAGGTTGTCTCCGGAAAGCTCGGTCGAAAGCTCACCATGCTGGTCGCGAAGCCGGGTCTGGACGGGCATTCGAACGGCGCCGAACAGATCGCGATGCGCGCGCGCGACGTCGGGATGGCCGTGACCTACGAGGGCATTCGCTTCTCACCCGCGCAGATCGTTGCCACCGCGCGCGAGTCGAAGCCGCATGTGATCGGTCTGTCGATCCTGTCGGGCAGCCACGTGCCGCTTGCCCGCGAAGTGCTGACGGGACTTCAGAAGGCGGGGCTTGGCGATATCAAGGTTGTGGCCGGTGGCATCATACCGCCGGAAGACGAGGCTGCATTGAAGGACGCAGGCGTATCCGCGGTATTCAGTCCCAAGGACTACGACATCAACCAGATCATGCATGTGATCATCGGGCTGGCGACACCTGTCTGATCACTTCGCCGGCTTCGGGTCAGTCGTGCCGATGTCGGAGATGAACTTCCAGCCACCGCCGGTCTTCCGCCACACCGTCACATAGTGGCCAGTGAGATGGAGGCGGGCGCCTTTGCCGTCGGCGCCTTCGAATAGCCAGTGCCCATCGCTGTAGCCCAGAGTTCCGTCCCGAGAAACTTCTGCGTTGTCCGGGATCCACGACAGGGCATTGGTCTTCGGATCGCCATTGCCGCTCGTCTCGAACCGCTTCGCCGCCGCAGCTTTGCCAAAGATCGGCGGCTCGTTGCCGGTGCCGAGGATGCGCGCGTCATCGGCCATGTAGGCGAGGAAGGCGTCATTGCTCCCCTTCGCAACAGAAAGTTCCGAGAACGCCTTGTCGGTCGCGAGGACGTCGTCTTCCGCACCGGCCTGCGCGAACACCGGAACAAGGGCAGCAACGGCCGTCGCCAGAAAAATCCGCTTCACGAAATCCTCCCGTTTCAATTGTGGCGAGCTTGCCGCAATCCGACCGTTTTTTCGCTATCAACTCTTCGTTAACTCTGTCCGACCACGGGGGCCACGTATCGGATCGGGGGACAATCTCATGATCGCTTACTACACGCCGAAGGAAGAATTGCAGACGGGACCGAAGCGTTCCGCCCTGTCGCGAGATCTGTTTCACGGCCTCACACCCGAACAATTCGACGAGGAAGCGCAGTCGCTCGCCAAGGTGCAGGCAATGACGCCCTCGGTACGCGCGCGCATGAAGGCGCAGCTGATCGAACGCCTGAAAACACCGGTCGACAATCCGACCTGGGGTCCGGATTGGGTGAAGCGCGGCGAGAAAGTCGCCGCCCATCGTCACAAGAAGCCCGGCGTGATGGCGAAGATGCTGCCCTTCGGCAAGAAGGACGAAGAAGAAGACGAAGAATTCGACGAACCGCTGAACGAGCGCGATCGCACTGATGCCGAGATCATCGCGCGCAACATGGAAAAGAGCCGCCAGGTCGCGCACTACCGCCCGCTTTATGTGGCGGCCATCGCGCTGGCACTTGGTCTCGCGCTGCTGGCGATGTTCGTGGACTATCAGATCATCCGTGGTGATGTTTGGACGCGCGCGCTATCGAACGAATTCATGGTCGTGCCGGCGAGCCTGCAAAGCTCGGTTATCTTCAAGAGCATGCAGGTTCTTTTCGCTGTGCTGATTGTGCACTTTATGCTCAAGATCACCGGCGCTTATGGCCGCAATACGCTGATAACGGCGGCCTTCGTTTGCGCATTGGTGATGATCGGATGCCTTGGCTATCTCGTCGCTTATAACAATATGGCGGGTGCCACTTCGGCCACGCAGGAGCAGCGGATCGATTCGACGTCGAACACCAATTCGATCGATCAGCTCTTTTCCAACACGAATTCCGCCGATAGCGCGCCGGTGGCACAGCCCGCCGTTCACACCATACAAGCTAGCGCGAGCGACGGCTTTTCGCTCGGCCTGCCGAAGCTGTCGCAGGCCTCGCTCGCGAACGCGGATTCCTGGTTCTGGCTCGCCTTTGCGAGTGTTATATTCTTTATCGTGACCACGGTGGCGGCTCTCTACATGCAGACGGCAGAGAACAATCTGCGGAACGCCCATATCGCGCGCGATTACACTCATCGCCGCCGCCAGTTCGCGCAGCTCCATCTACTGGAGCTCGCGGATCAGAGGGAAGCGTAGGCGGCTATGGCCGTCACCAACATCCTGCTGGCTGCCGCAACAGCGGTCGGGCTTGTTGGCGGCGGCGTGATGGCTGTCGATGCGGCGAGGAGTGCTGACAAATATGTGCGCGTTGCAGAGGCCGGCGATCAGGTCGCGGCTCAGCCACGGCGCATCATCATCGGCATCGATCTGTCGAAATCCAACCCGCTGATCGACAATCCGCCATTTGCGGCTAAGATCGCGGCGCGTGTTGCCAATGAAGTGCGCTCGCTCGGTTTCGCCTCCGAAGTGCATGTGCGCACCTTCGGGAATTTCGACGCGTCATCGAACACCTTTGCCTACGACACGATGATCTCGACGCATGCGCGGCCTGAGGCGGTCGCGGCGGAGATTCAGAAGCTGATCGCCGGTACGCCGATGCTGGTCGAGCGCGGCAAATGGGTGTCGCAGAACAACACCAACATCATCGCGTTCATGGACAACGCGGTTCAGAGCATCGGTTGTTCCGGGATGCCGACGACGGTGATCCTTGCCTCTGACGGTATCGAAGATTCCGAATACGCCCGCCTCGATCGCGAGGATGCACGGCTGCCCGCGCCGGATGGGCACCCGTTCCGCGGTTGCGCCGAATTGCAGATCCTCGGCGTCGGTCAGGGCACCCGCAGCCCGACCGAAACCACCCGCCTTCGCGCGCAGTGGATGCGCTGGGCGCAGGAAGCGGGTTTTGCCCATTTCCTCGGCCTGAACGATTGGTAGTGGCCTAAGAGATTGATTCCAAAGAGCTAAAATTCTTCCTGTATTGGCCTTGAAGCTATCGCCAGATTACTCTATGTGATAGAGTAATCTGAATGGAGAGAACAATGTCCCTTTCCCGCGAAGAAGCCGAAGGTGCGCTGCGCGACGTCGAACAGGCCTCTCGGCGCAGTACCGCCGCGCTCGGCTACCGCATGTCGTCGCCACACCTGATCTGGTGGGGCCTGATCTGGCTGATCGGATATGGCGCGATGGCCGCGAAAGTCACCTGGCAGCCGTTGTGGCCAATCCTGTCGCTCGGCGGCACGGTCGGAAGTTTCGCGATCGGATGGCGCATGTCGCGCGCAAAGCCCGCCGGCTTTGACGGACGGTATGGCGCTACGTTTCTTGCGATCTTCGTTTTCGTCACGGCGATTTTTCTGGTCATTCCGCCTAAGAGCCCGGATCAGTTCGGGGCATTCTTTCCCATCCTCGTGTCGCTCTATTACGCGTTGATCGGAATCTGGACGCGCGGCGCACGAATGCTCTTTCTGGGCGCGGCATTGCTTGCACTCACACTCGCGGGCTTTTTCTATTTCCGCGAAACCTTTCAGCTGTGGATGGCGATTGTCGGCGGTGGCGGCCTGATCCTCGGCGGCCTGTGGCTGAGGAGCGCCTGAGCCATGGAGCAACCGGACGCGATCATCCATCAGCCCGTGCGGCTCAAGATCATGGCGGCGCTGAAAGTTCTTCCCGGCGACGACATGCTGGAATTCGTGCGGCTCAAGGCCATCGTCGGCGCGACGGAAGGAAATCTCGGCGCGCATATCACCACGCTGGAAGAAGCCGGCTATGCCGAAGTCGAGAAAGACTTCGTCGGCAAGAAGCCGCGCACGCGCGTACGCCTCAGCAAGAAAGGCCGGCGCGCTTTCGAAGACTATGTCACCTATCTGCGCGACATCATCGACGCAACGCCGGGAGCAGCGTCATGAATATGACCGGCGTATCGACCGTCAGGTGGGCGCACACGCTGGCCGCGATCCGCCGCAGCAGTACACGCGCCGCACTCGTTCCGGCCTGACTATGAGAAAGGAAACTGTCATGCAGCTGAGAAACATCGGGTTCGGCCTGCTGATCGCAGCAACCCTGATCGCGCCGACTTTGGCGCACGCGGATTCGACGGTGGTTCGAGACCGCTTCAGCGACCAGATCGTGGGTGCGGGTCCCGATCTCATTTTCATCCCCGGTCTTGCATCCTCACGCGACACCTGGAAGGCGACCGCGGAGCGGCTGAAAGCACATTACCGCGTGCATCTCATTCAGGTTGCCGGTTTCGCGGGCGAACCAGCACGGGGCAACGCAAGCGGCGAGGTCGTTGTGCCGACGGCGGAAACGATCGACGCCTATCTGGTCGGCCAGAAACTCACGCCGGCAGTTGTTATCGGACACTCGCTGGGCGGAACCATGACGCTCTATCTCGCCGAGCATCACCCCGATCACCTGAAGAAAGCGATGCTGGTCGATACGCTGCCATATTTCGCGACGCTCATGAACCCGGCCGCAACCGTCGAGACCATGAAACCGCAGGCTGACAAAGTTCGCAGTGCAACAGAAAAGATGTCGCCGCAGCAGTACGACATGATGATGAAAACGATGGCCACGGCGCCAGCAGACATCGCCACGATCAAGGGCTGGGGCGCGGCCAGCGACAAGGGCGTGATCGCAAACGCCACGGCGGATGATCTGATGCTCGATCTTCGTCCCGGTCTCGCGACGATCACGACGCCGATCACCCTGCTGCATCCGGATTATTCCGCAATGGAGGCGCCGCCCGGCACCACCGATGCGATGTACAGGAAGGACTATGCCGCGGCACCGACGGTGAAGGTCGTCGAGATCGGACCGTCGCTGCATTTCATCATGTTCGACCAGCCCGCCAAGTTCGGCGCCGCGCTGGATTCATTCCTCGCGCAATAGCCGCGCGCGAATCTCCCTGGGCGTGACGCCGCTTTCTCTTAAGGATCGCAGCGTCATGCTCTCGTCCCGCTTGGAGAACTTGCGGCCGCTGGCGTCGAGAATGAGGCGGTGATGGGCGTAGCGAAGGGCGGGCAATTCCAAAAGTGCTTGCAACAGCCGCTGGACATGCGTTGTCGGGAGCAAATCCGCCCCGCGTGTCACGAGCGTCACACCCTGGAAGGCATCGTCGACGACGGCGGCGAGATGATAGGCGGCCGGCATTTCCTTGCGCGCCAGCACGACATCGCCGAGCAGAAGTGGTTCGACGGCATTTGGCGTTCCGTGTTCGACGAATGTCAGCGGTCCCGTCCTTGTCGCGGCTCTCGCTGCATCGAGCCGCAATGTGTAAGCGAGTCCGGATACGATCTTTTCGCGGCGCGTCTCTGCTGACAGGTGTCGGCAGGTGCCGGGATAGAGTGGGCCTTCGGCGCCGTGGGGTGCGGAGGCGGCTCGGGCGATTTCGTCGGCGATGTCTTTGCGGGTGCAGAAACAGGGATAGGTGAGGCCTTGCGAGTCCAGCCGATCGAGGGCGTCGCGATAGGCGTCGCTTCGGTCCGATTGGCACAGGACGGGTTTCTCCCAATCGAGGCCGAGCCATGAGAGGTCTTCGTAGATTGACTGTTCGAATTCCGGGCGGCAGCGGGCGCGGTCGATGTCTTCGATGCGGAGCAGGAAACGTTCGCCGGCGTCGTGCGCGCGGATCGCGGCGTAGGCGTGGCCGAGATGCAGATAGCCCGTTGGACTCGGCGCGAAGCGCGTGACAATCATGCGCGCAGACTACACATTTCACGCCATGCCGAAACCGCACCGCATCGCCACCCAGGCCCATCTCGACGAAGCCGTCAAAGGACTGCGCGCGGCGGACAAGCGGCTACATCCGGTGATCAAGCGCGTCGGCCCGTTGCCGCATCGCAAACACCGTGAGGAAGGCTTCGAGGCGCTGGTCTCGATTGTCGTGAACCAGCAGCTTTCCGTCGCCGCGGCCGACACGATCTTTGGCCGGGTGAAGAACAAGGTTGCGCCGTTCACGCCGGAACAGTTGTTGGCAACCGAGTCCGATGTGCTTCGCGCCTGTGGTCTTTCCGGGCCGAAGCAGAAGCACATGAAGTCGATTGCGTCGGCGATTGTCGATGGCTCGCTGGATCTCAAGCGCGTGCGCAACATGCATGACGACGATGCGCGGGCGCATCTGGTCGCCGTCAAAGGCATCGGGCCGTGGACGGCGGATATCTATCTGATGTCGTCGCTGGGCCGCGCGGATATCTGGCCGGTGGCGGATGTCGGACTTCAGGCGGCGATCCATCGCGCGTTCGGGCTGCGCAAGCGGCCGAATGAGAAGCAGATGGAGAAGCTGTCGAAAGACTGGCGGCCCTATCGCACCGTGGCTGCGCGGATGTTCTGGATTCATGAAGATGGAATCCGGGCCGAGAAGAAAGCAGCCGAAGCGAAAGCCAAAGCTGAACGCGTCGCAAAACAAAAGAATAAGAAGAAATCCTGATGGCGCTGCGTCCGCTCACCGGTCCGAGACTTCCGCCCGCGAAGGGCCAGGCCACGCATCTGGTCGTGCTGTGTCACGGCTATGGCGCGGACGGCAACGACCTCATCGGGCTGGCGCCGCATTGGCAGCGCATGTTGCCGACCGTTGCGTTCGTGGCGCCGAATGCGCCGGAACCGTGCGCGGGATCGCCGATGGGTTATCAATGGTTTCCGATCACGCGGCTCGATCCCGGCGAGATGGGACGCGGTGTCGAGAGCGCTGCACCGGTGCTCAACGACTTCCTCGATGCCGAACTGAAACGTCTCGAACTCACCGATGACCGCATGGCGCTGGTGGGGTTCAGCCAGGGGACGATGATGTCGCTGCATGTGGGCCTCAACCGGCCCAACAAACCGGCAGCGATTGTCGGTTTCTCCGGCATGCTCGCAACCAACCCGCCAGCGCTCGGCGCCGATGCGCCGCCGATCATGCTGGTGCATGGCGATCAGGATCCGATGATCCCGCCGGGCGCGGTGTTCGATGCGGCGACGCGGCTGGGCGCTGCCGGCGCCGCGGTGCAGTGGCATATTTCCGGCGGCGTCGGACATTCGATCGACGAGGCGGGGCTGGAGCTCGGCGGCATGCTGCTGACGATGGCGTTCCGCGGGATGCTGAAACGCCACACGCCCGAAATAAGCTGCGCCAAGCGTTAGGCGTCGCTTTTCCGTCATCTCGAATCGCTTAAGCTCGGCTTGGCAGGTCCATCGCCTGCCCGTAAGCTTTGCGTCAGCCGAGGAGGAAATGGCCTTCTGTAGGGTGTCGTCGTGATAGCCGCCGCGCGTTCGCCGGACAATTGCCCGGCGCTGGTGCTCAATGCCGACCACCGGCCGCTTTCCTATTTTCCCTTGTCGCTGTGGTCCTGGCAGGACGCGATCAAGGCTGTCTTCCTCGAACGCGTGACCATCCTCGAGGAATACGACCGCGTCATCCATTCGCCGAGCTTCGAGATGCGGCTGCCGTCGGTCGTCTCGCTCAAGACCTATGTAAAGCCCGCGCGCAATCCGGCGTTCACAAGGTTCAACCTGTTCCTGCGCGACCGGTTCGAGTGCCAGTATTGCGGCTTCGACGACGATCTGACCTTCGACCACGTCATCCCGCGTTCGCGCGGCGGACGCACGACCTGGGAAAACGTCGTCACCGCCTGCGCGCCGTGCAACCTGATGAAGGGCGGCAAGCTTCCGCAGCACGCCAAGATGCATCCGCGCCATGTACCGGTCCGGCCGACCATCAACCAGCTGCGCAACAACGGCCGCAGCTTCCCGCCGAACTATCTGCACGATTCCTGGGCCGACTATCTCTACTGGGACAGCGAGTTGGAGCCCTAGTCATTCAAGGCTCGCTCCGCTCGCACCAAAGGGCGTTTCGCACATCGGGCGCACGGCTTCTTTTTTCTCGCCATCAACGCCACGAGCGAATCCGCCCCGGTTTTTGAAAGCTACGGCGGGCGGGCAACATCCGTTCTGAGGCGGATAAGCGGCGCACCTTTGCTTCCCCTCGGACGTTGCGCGGCGGTCTGGAAGCGTTCGCCGGCCGTGCCGCGCAAGACGCTTTTCTCCTCCACCACGCGCAGGCGCACGCGAGCTTGCACCCTGTCCTGTATGGTCCCGCGATATCGCTACAATCCCATTCGCTTTCAGTCCTCGTCATCCTGAGGAACAAATGGGGATCAGAAGAATCGGCTTCAAGTCCCAATTATATACTTGACACCACAAGGCACAAACCCTAGATTTGGGCTCATAAGGAGTTGCCCATGTCTAAGGCGTTGTTTTCCGAGCCCCATTTCCAGAACGAAGAAGCCGCCCGCGCCCTGATCGAAGGCGTCCGCTGGCCGAATGGCCCCGTGTGCGGCCATTGCGGGGAGACGGAACGGAAATACGCCACGAAGCGTCTGGGCCGCTGGCGTTGCGGTAATCCCGAGTGCCGGAAGGACTACAGCGTCACCACCGGCATGGTGATGGAGTCCAGCCATGTGAAGCTTCACCTGTGGCTTCAGGCGTTCCATCTGGCGGCGTCCAGCAAGAAGGGGTTCAGCGCCCATCAACTGCATCGCTCGCTTGGCGTGACCTACAAGACCGCGTGGTTCATGCACCATCGCGTGATGGAGTCCATGCGCGAAGGTGGCCTTGATGTGAAGCTTGGCGGCGAAGGCAAGATTGTGGAAGCGGACGAAACCTATTACGGCCCGACTAAGGAAGGCCCGAAGAACCCGAAGAAGGAAGGCCGTCGCACAAGCAAGAAGGGCTTTGGTCCCTCTGGCAAGCGCCCGATCATCACGCTGGTAGAGCGCGGCGGTAAGGTCCGCTCGTTCCATGTTCCGCGCGCCGACAAGGCGACTGTTTCCAAGATCGTGATGGACAACATCCACCACGAAAGCCGCCTGCACACGGATGAAAGCAATCTCTACAAGGGCGCGGAAGCGTTCTTCTTCGATCATGAGACGGTGCATCACGCGAGCAAGGAATACGCGCGCGGTGATGTGCATGTGAACAGCGCGGAGGGTTTTTTTGGCGTGTTCAAGCGCGGTATGCGCGGCGTCTATCAGCATTGTTCGGAAAAGCACCTGCACCGCTACCTCGCGGAATTTGACTTCCGTTACAATCGCCGCACGGCGCTTGGTTGGGATGATGAGCAACGCACAATCGCCGCCGTTGAGGGCGCGGTTGGCAAGCGCATCACCTATAAAAAACCTCACTAAGGACAAGTGCTTCAAGGAACAGGCGCGCCATTTCTCTAAGTGGCGGGAGAAGAATCGGAAGGGGAAGGCTTAGCGGCCTTCTCTTTTTTCTTTGATGGCACGTCCTTGTGCGGAGTCGGTTTGTGCATCGCACCCTGAAGGATTGCGCTAAATCGCTTCGCCGTTTCCTTTTTTGAATAATTGGCCTTCTGCTTCATGTCTTTCTCCGATGTCTCGCCGGGTCGACGCAGTAGTCCTCAAAGATTGAATGCAGCAACAAGCAAACGCTCTTCATTTGCCTCATTATGTGTAGGATATCCTCTCGCGTATAACGGCGTCCAACTTCTTCGGCACGCTCAGAACCATGAGCAATCTGGTTTCTGTTGTTCACTACCTCATTGATGCGAGAGATATGAGACCTACGCCGCACCGGGAGTCGAGTGATACTGAAGACGCGGAATATCAGTTCAAGAGCAGAATATTTATAATGCGAGCCGTCATGGGGCGTAACGCTGTTCACAGTTGCAACGCTTTTTGAAAACGCCTTGTCAAAGAGCTTAAGCCTCGCGTCCCAGATGCCCTTTTCTCCTACGTCTCTGATAGACATCAATTCCGGGTTCAAATAGATGCACAAAATCGTCGGAAGTAAGTCTTCCATTTTTGTGCCATGAGAATTGATGCCGTCAACGGTCGACTGCACAACCGATTTCACCGTGTACTCGTAAGCCGCATATACTTGGACAAAAATCATGCCCTTGGCGACCTGGCTCACGTCGCCTTTCAAGCTTCGCGAAGCTTTGAAGACGTCTTCAGCGAGCTTGAAGCGGGACTCTATCTCAGTTCTCAGGATCGGGAACATAAGGCTTCCCTAGAAAACGATCTCTGCAGAACTCGATACGCCCCCTCACGTTTCTTTTATGGTTCGTTCCTACAGTGGAAAACTTTCTGAGTTCCTCAGAACTCATCCACGTGGCCAGACCATCTGTATTGATTGAACCTTCTTTTTTCAGCGCCAATGCTGCACCGACCGCTACACCCTCAAAAAGATTTAGTGGCGTTATGCTTCTAGTGGGCGTTCTTGTGATTCCCTTCGGAAATGCTTTGCTCAATTCGTCAAACACCGAAAGAAAGGTGCCTTTCAGTTTTGATAGCTCCGCTGGCGAAGATTGGCTTGCGTCCTTCTGATATTGGTTCAAGAAGCCAGTTACATCGCCTTCAAACTGCTTCCATCTATCTAGAAATGCAAAAAATCTCAGAACGCATTCTTCCGCAGTCCCGTCTTTCTTTTGATTTGATGGGAGCTTTACTACCGTTGTGAACTGCTTTGTTTCGCTGAGTTCGTCCAAAAGATCGGCAAAACCCCCTCTCCACACGCAATCTCGAATTTCCTGCTTTGTGAGAGCAATGCCCCCTGTGTTCAACCTCTCAAAAAGATCAAATCGCAAAACATCGTCGCTCTTGTCGTTCAGGGTGACCACTTTTATTGGTCGCGTTCTCCAATGCTGTTGGAGGCTTGGTGGCAATGTTTCGTAAGTAAAGCCAGTGAATTGGTCCAGCTTCTTCAAGTCCTGAAGAACCAGCGCGTCACCAAGATTCAGCTTTGCGCGTAACGCGTCGCTGCCAGCAAACTTTGCAATTGTCGAAAGCCGCTGAAGTCCGTCGACAACCTCCCATGTGTTGTCAGAGTTCGTTGCCATGAAAAGGTTGGGGATCGGGATTCCCAGCATCAAGGATTCAACTAGCTCCGAACATCGGATCGGGTCCCAGCGGAATTGCCGTTGATATGCCGGAGCAATCCAGATTTGCGAATCTTCCAACATTCCAACTAGTTGCTGCATCTGAATATCGAAGGTGTCGAAGTCGACAGTCCTTCGCTGCTTTGCAAGCTGATTAGCTAGCGCAGTTGGATCGAGAACCCCTGTCACCACGAATCCTTTTTTGAACTTCTGCCCCGAGAGTCGGATCATTATATCCGCCCCTCAAAGGCAAAAGTACGCGTATGACGGCCTGTCCGGCCGACCACAACATATAGGTGTTGTGGTTGCAAGTATATAATTGGGCTTCAAGTCCTATCGAAGGATTTATTTCTGATAGTTTGTCAGCGCCGACGCAATGTTTTCGATTGTACCGAAATTTTGTTACTCGCCACATATCACCTTGAACGCGGCAATAACCACCTTCGCTTCAGACCTACTCAAAGCCCTGAGGTTGCTCTTGTCTGAGATAAAAACCTGAATTTCCTTGGCGAGATCAACGTCGATTGTGCCCAGCTTCTTTGCGTTGAACTTCTGCAATTGACCGTCGTTGTACCTGGGAATCAGAGTGAACGAGAACGCGGTCACGCCGGTATCTGATTTCGGAATACATGGCACCCGTTCACATGGAGTTTCGAACACACCTGCAAACTTTGAGTCAGAGTTCAAGAATATGAATTGCGAGGCGGCACCTTCGGTGCCAACCAAAATGCACAGGTGGTATTTAGGATAGCCGGCAATCGGGGAATAAATTGAAACTATGTCCCCTATCGCAAACATTCAAAGATGTTCAGAAATGAATGCGAGTTCTTTTGCGCGCTGCTCGTTTGGAATGTCAAAGAGCAACGTATAGCTCATCGGGAAAGCTTGGTCTTCGCTCTCATCATCCCATGCATCAATGTAGGCTCGATCTTCGTGAGTGAGTTTTTTGATTTGTTGGAATCCCAAGGACTTTACAATTGTGAGCGCCGCTGAAAGTTCTTCTAAATCACTCTCAGAGAGAACATCTTGGTCCGCACTGGATTGCGGCTTTTCATACGCAAAACAATACTCGCTTATTTCGGGCGCTTTTCTTTTGCTCCAAGGCACTTCTTTCAACCCAAACTGCTGAAGTCTGTTTGGATTATTCTTCAATAGGTCATAAACAGCACTTGGGACCGGCCCAAATTTCATCGCTACATAGTCGTCATATGTAATGGGCCTGCCGTACTTATTGAGATGAGCGCGATCAGCAAGAAAAACAGTTTTGACAATATCGTACTGCGTAACGGCCAAGCCTTTCTGGCCCGCTTCCGTTAGGACAAACAGAATCGAATTGACGATGCGCGGCGCGTTCGGATGCATTGAATAGACACGCGCTTTTTGTCTACTCATCGGCTACCCCAGCCAGCCAGAAGAATCATTTTTCCATTGTGATTCGCAAATTTGGTCTTGACAAGGCGAAAAAGTGACTTGTCAGAAGTTGCTTGAGTCTATGCCCTTCGATGGTTTCATTTCGGTTACAGTCAGTTCCGCAGCGAGAAACTATGCCGTTACCTAGAAATTTCGGGCTTTGCTGAATGGTTTGTAGCCGGCGGCGCGTCATGACTAATCTCACTCTCGCAAACAAGTCTTCTCTCCAATTTCGAAAGACCAATCATGACCACAGTTCTTGTCACCGGCGGGTCCGGGTTCATTGGCAGTCATACGATCCTGCAATTGCTGGCGCAGGGGCATGAGGTGCGCACGACAGTGCGCAATCTGAATCGCGAGGGCGAAGTGCGCGCGCTGTTGAAGCAGGGCGGGGCGGAGCCGGGCGACAAGCTCAAATTCTTTGCCGCCGATCTGAACGACGATGCGGGCTGGCGCGAGGCCGTGGACGGCTGTGAGTTCGTGCATCACGTCGCCTCGCCGTTTCCGGCGAGCATTCCCAAACACGAAGACGATCTGATCATCCCCGCGCGCGAGGGTGCGCTGCGCGTGCTGCGCGCGTCGCGCGATGCCGGCGTGAAGCGGGTGGTGATGACGTCGTCGTTCGCAGCCATCGGTTACGGACAGGACATCCACCAGCTCTTCGACGAGACGAACTGGACCAATCTGAACGGCCCGCACCTCACCCCCTACACAAAATCCAAGACCATCGCGGAGCGCGCGGCGTGGGATTTCGTGGCGAAGGAGAACGGGAAGATCGAACTCGCCGTTGTCAATCCCGTCGGCGTATTCGGGCCGGTCTTGGGGCCGGATTATTCGACGTCGATCCTTCTGGTGCAGCGGTTGATGGACGGGTCGATGCCGGGCCTGCCGAAGCTGTATTTCGCGGGCGTCGATGTGCGCGATGTCGCCGATTTGCATCTGCGCTGCATGACGAACCCTGTGGCGAAGGGCGAACGCTTCCTGGCCGTGGCCGGCGAGACGATGTCGATCCGCGACATGGCGCTGATCCTGAAGGCGCGCATGGGCGATGCGGCGAAGAAGGTGCCGACGCGCGAGTTGCCCAACTGGGTGGTGCGGCTGGTTTCGCTGACCGATCCCGAGATCCGCTCCGTCATTCCCGAACTCGGCAAGAAGAAATCCTGCACCAACGCCAAGGCCAAGCACATGCTCGGCTGGGCGCCACGCTCCAACGAGGAAAGCGTCACGGCGACGGCGGAGAGCTTGGTGCGGTTGGGGTTGCTGAAGAAGTAGCACATCTCTTCGCAAACTCCCCGCTTGTCATCCCGGCCGAGTATAGCGAGAGCCGGGATGACAATTTTAGCTTTAGGTGGATATCAAAGCTTCGCCGGACGCCACATTGCTATCATCGGCGGCGCACCGCGCGGGGCAATGTTCCTGCGCGTGACGAATCCGAGCCGTTCATAGAGGCGCGTGTTCTTCGGGTTGGAATTTTCGAGATAGCACGCCCAGCGGTTTTCATCGGCGTGCTTGATCGTGGTCTCGAGGATCGTGCCGCCGAGACCCATGCCCTGCAGCCTGGGCGCGACGGCGACGAAGGCCAGATAGAAATGGCTTTCGTGCGGATGGTTCTTCTCCATCGCGTCGCCGATCGCGGCGCCACGGCCAAGACGCGGCAATCCACAGAGCCGCCAGAACAGCGGCAGCAGCCGGATCTGTTCGACAAGGCCGCCGGGGCTCGCCGGCGCATCGGGCGGAACCCACACCGCGACGACGCCTTCACTCATCCACACTTCGCCGAACGGGAGCGCGCGCGTGCGCAGAAGCCAGAAGAAGAATTCCTCCAGCACCACCGCGCGGCGCGGACCCGGCCGCGCGATCCAGTCGAACACCGGATCGGTCTGGAACGAGGCGGCGAGGAGACGCGCGAGCGGTCGCGCATCGGCGTCCTTCGCGCGGCGCGGATTGGCCGCACCGGCCAGCAAGGCATGGCGATCTTCTGTCAAATTGGCGTCGGTCATACGCGCGTCGAAAGCGCGATCGCGAGACGGCAGCCCGCCTTGATGGTTTCGCTGAGCAGGCGATAACCCGGCGCCTGCTCGGCACCTTGCGACAGCGCCTCGTCACGATGCGCGATTTCGTCGGCGCGGAAATCGGCGACGGTCGCTTTCAGTTCGGGATCGGCATCGAGCTTTTCGATCTGACCCGCATAATGCTCGTCGATCACTTCTTCGACGGCAGCGGTGCACGCCATCGCCGCCTTCTCACCCATCAGCGCCGTCGCCGCACCGAGGGCGAATCCCGCGACACGCCACACCGGCTCCAGCGCCGTTGGCCGCACACGCCGCTCATTGATGAGACGGTCGAAAGTTTCGAGATGACGCTGTTCTTCCGCGGCCATGCGCCGGATCGTGTCGCCGGCAGGCTTGTTGCCGAGGACAGCGAGTTGGCCTTCATAGATGCGCACCGCGCCATATTCGCCCGCGTGATCGACGCGGATCATCGCCGCGACGTCGTCGGTCGCGGGCGTTCCGGGCACGGCAGGGCGAGTTTTGCGCGTCATTTCTTTCTCAGCAGCATCGTCAGGCCGGTCAGCGCTGAACCCAGCGAGATGATCGCGTTCCAGCCGGCGAGCGAAATCATCATGAACCGCCACGCGGCGACGTCGCAGCGCACTTCGCCGGGCTTGTTCAGATCATCGAGCCCATGAAACGCGTGGAACGTGCCGGTGCAGGCCGTTGGTCCCGGAAAGAAATGCCATTCGACACCGGCCTGATAGAAGCCGATCGCCCCGGAGATCGCGACGAGCAGGACCGTCAGCAGCGCGATGCCGCGCGCATTGCCCTGCATGAAGGAACCGCCGAGGATTCCGACAACCGCCGCGGCGATCAGCGGCCAGCGCTGCCAGTGACACATCTCGCAGGGCGGAAAATGCGCGATGTATTGAAAGCCGAGCGCACCGAGAATGAGCGCAAGCGCGATGGTGCCGAGGATCTGCGCAACTCTGTTCGATCTCATTTGGAGAAAATCCTGCTGTCGTCGTCGAAGGCTTTGAACTCGAGCGCATTGCCGCTGGGATCGAGAATAAAGAACGTCGCCTGTTCGCCGGGCTCGCCTTCGAAACGGATATCGGGTTCGATAATGAAGTCCACTTTCTTTTCTGTCAGACGATCCGCGAGTTGTCGCCACTCTGTCATCGAAAGAATCGCGCCGAAGTGACGAACAGGAACTTCGTCGCCGTCAACAAGATTATGTGCTTTGTGTCCGGCTTCATCCGGGCTTAAATGCGCAACGATCTGGTGACCGAAGAAATCGAAATCGACCCAGTCGGTGCTGCTGCGGCCTTCCGCGCAGCCGAGAATGCCGGTGTAGAACGCGCGCGCTGATGCGAGGTCGTGAACCGGAAAGGCAAGATGGAAGCGCGGACGTGATGTCATCGGCGTTTCTGAAGTGGTTAGGGTACGAAGGGAAGCCCATGCGTTCTGTGAAGGCAACCCGCAAATCCGCGCGGCCGTCGCTGCTCAGGATTGACGGTCAGGCGGTGGAAGTGAGCGTCAGGCTCAATCCGCGGGCGCGCCGCCTTATCGTTAAGGTGCATCCCACAACGGGCGAAGTCACCGTTACAGCGCCGTCACAACGCGCGCTCGACAAGGCGCTCGTCTTCGCCCAGGGCCAGAGCGACTGGATCGCGACGCAATTGTCGCGGGTGCCCAACCCTGTGCCGCTGAGCACGGGCTCGCTGGTCCCGTTCCTGGGCCGCGACCATGTCGTGCGCGAGGGCGAAAGCGGGCGCGGCGCGGTGTGGGCGGACGGCGACACGCTCTATGTCACCGGCGGCAAGGAACATCATCCCCGCCGCATCGTCGATTTTCTTAAAAAAGAAGCCCGCAAGCATCTCGAAGCGCGAACGCTGGAGTATGGCGCGCGGCTGGGCGTCAAACACACCCGCATCACGGTGCGCGACACCGCGAGCCGCTGGGGTTCATGTTCGGCGAAGCGCGCGCTGTCCTATTCCTGGCGCCTGATCCTCGCGCCGGCCTTTGTGCTCGACTACGTCGTCGCCCATGAAGTCGCCCATATGCGCGAAATGAATCACGGCCCGGCGTTCTGGCGGCTGGTGAAAGAACTGGTGGCCGATCCGCGCAAGGCCCAGAACTGGCTCCGCGACCACGGCGCAGCGCTGCACCGCTACGCGCCCAAGGGGTAGCAAGCCGGACGCTTGAGAGTCAGACTGGCCGAACAGCCATCCCCCACTCTCGAGGTCTGCCATGAAATACCGCAAGCTCGGCGCGAGCGATCTGAACGTTTCCGAAATCTCGCTCGGGTCCTGGCTGACCTTCGGCGTCGGTGTCGAGCGCGACAAGGCGGTGGCCTGTGTCGACCGCGCCTTCGATCTCGGCATCAATTTCATCGACACCGCGAATGTGTATGGCCGTGGCGCAGCCGAAAGTTTTCTTGGCGAGGTTCTGTCGAAGCGCAAGCGCGACAGCTACATCCTCGCGACCAAGCTCTGGGGTGATATGGGCGGCGGCAATCAGGGCCTGTCGCGCGCGCAGGTCGAAAAGCAGCTCGACGATTCGCTCAAGCGTCTGCGCACCGATGTCATCGATCTCTATCAGTGCCATCGCTACGACCCGAACACGCCGCTGGAAGAAACGATCGAGGCGCTGACCCGCGCGGTGAAAAGCGGCAAGGTGCGCTGGCTCGGATTCTCCGAATGGTCGCCGGCGCAGATCGAAGCCGCGATTGCGTTGAAAGGCGTCGAGCATTTCGTCTCCAGCCAGCCGCAATATTCGCTGCTCTATCGCCTGCCGGAAAAGAAGGTGATCCCGATCAGCGCCGCGAACGGCATCTCACAGATCGTGTGGTCGCCGATTGCACAGGGCGTGCTCAGCGGCAAATACGATCCGAATTCGCCGCCGCCGAAAGACAGCCGCGCCAGCAGCGACAAGATGGGCGGCTTCATCCAGCGCTGGACCGAGAAGCCCGTTCTGGAGGCCGTGCAGAAACTGAAACCGCTGGCGCAGCAGGCCGGCTGCACGCTCACGCAATTCGCGCTCGCCTGGGTGTTGCGCGAGCCGAACGTCGCCTCCGCCATCGTCGGCGCCAGCAGGCCGGAACAGCTCGACGAAAACGCCGGCGCATCGGGCCTGACCATCGATCCGGCACTTTTCAAACAGGCCGAAGACATCGTCGCCAGCGCGACGCCGGCACGCTGAGGAGATACGAGATGATCCGATCCCTTTGTTTCGCCGCGCTTCTTTGCATCGCCGGCACCGCGCAAGCAGCCGAAGCGCCCGCGACGAAAGAAGGCGGCTACGTCGTCCGCGATTTTAAGTTCCGCTCGGGAGAGACGCTGCCGGAGCTGCGGCTCCACTATACGACGCTCGGCGCGCTACATCGCGACAGGCACGGTCATGTCGACAACGCCGTGATGATCCTGCACGGCACCGGCGGCGACGGGCATCAGTTCCTGCGGCCGCAATTCTCCGGCGTGCTGTTCGTGCCGGGCGGGCTGCTCGACCCGGCAAAGTATTTCATCATCCTTCCCGACGGCATCGGGCACGGGAAATCGTCCAAGCCCAGCGATGGGCTGCACGCGAAATTTCCGCATTACGACTATGACGACATGGTCGCGGCGCAATATCTGCTCGCGACCAAAGGCCTGCATGTCGATCATCTGCGCCTCGTCATGGGCACGTCGATGGGCTGTATGCACAGCTTCGTCTGGGGCGAAACTTATCCGGATTTCGTCAGCGCGCTGATGCCGCTCGCCTGTCTGCCGACACAGATCGCGGGCCGCAATCGCATGTGGCGCGACATGATCATCGAGGCGGTCAAGAACGATCCGGCGTGGAACGGCGGCGAATACAAGAGCGAGCCGCTCGCCGGCCTGCGTGTTGCGGGCGATTTCCTGATCATCGCGGGCACCACACCGCTGGTCGCGCAGAAGGCCTATCCGACTCGCGATGCGGTCGATGCCTATCTGAAGGACGCCATCGCCAAGGATTTCACGACGCTAGACGCCAACGACTTCCTCTATCAGGTCGATGCCTCGCGCGATTACGATCCGTCGGCGAAGCTCGGCACGATCAAGGCGCCGCTGATGTGGGTGAACTCGGCCGACGATTTCATCAACCCGCCCGAGCTCGGCATCGCCGAAAAGATGGTGCCAGAGATCAAGCGCGGCACCTTCGTCCTGATCCCGATCAGCGATCAGACCCACGGCCACGGCACGCACACCTGGGCCGCGCTGTGGAAGGACAAGCTCGAACAATTGCTGAAAGAGAGCGAGTAGTTACGTCCCGCTCTTGCCGAGCAGCGAGTCGAGGAATTTGCCGATATCGGATTGATCGTCCGGCGAGGTGGGCGTCGTCGCTGGCGCAGCGCCATCGACTGCGGCCGTCGCAGTGAGCGGCCTGACGGGCACGCCCTGCTCGGCTGCTTCCATGAAATTCTTGAAGACGCGTGCGGGCAACCCGCCGCCGGTCGCGTGCTTCATCGGCGCATTGTTGTCGTTGCCGATCCACACGCCGCAGACGAGATCGGCGCTGAAGCCGACGAACCACGCATCGTGGAAGTCCTGCGTGGTGCCGGTCTTCCCCGCGCTCGGGCGTTCGTCAAGACGCGCGGCTTTGCCGGTGCCGGTCGATACCGTCTCCACCATCAGGCTCGTCATCGCGGCGGCATTCTGCGGCGACATCACGGTACCGAGGCCTGAGCCTTTGCGTTCCCACAGGACCTTGCCCGTGGTGGTGCGGATGCGCTGGATGCCGAACGGCACGACGCCGTGCCCGCCATTGGCGAACGGCACATAGGCGCCGGTCAGTTCCAGCGGCGTGACGGCGGACGTGCCCAGCGCGAGCGACGCATTGATGTCGAGATTGGAATTGATGCCCAGGCGATGCGCGGTGCGCGCGACATTGGCAGGACCGACCTGCATGATGAGCTGTGCGGCGATCGAGTTCGACGATTTCGCGAACGCATTGGTCAGCGTCATCTCGCCTTCGTATTTGCCTTCGAAGTCTTCCGGCTTCCAGCCGTGGAAATCGACGGCGCGGTCATCCATCACATCGCTGGGCGTGCGGCCGTGTTCGAAAGCGGTGAGATAGACGAACGGCTTGAACGCGGAGCCCGGCTGACGCATCGCATCGGTCGCGCGATTGTAGGGGCTTTGCTGATAGGAGCGTCCGCCCACCATCGCGCGCACCGCACCATCCGGCGTCATCGCGACGAGCGCGGCCTGGCTGGCATCCAGCTTGTCACCCTGTTCGGCGAGGCCCGCCTCGACCGCGCGCTCGGCCTCAGCCTGCGCATCGAGATCGAAACTGGTATCGACCACGATGGGATCGTTGTTGTCGCCGATATAGCCGGTGATCTGCGACACGATCCAATCGGTGAAGTAGCCGCCACCCGCATGGCCCGTGCCGCGAATGACATGCGGGCGCGTCGCCTGCGCGTCGGCGCGCGTGCGGTCATCGATGAGACCGGCATCTTCCATCGCGCGCAGCACGACCTGCGCGCGCGTCTCGGACGCTTCGGTGTCGGTGAGCGGATTGTATTTCGTCGGCGCCTTTACGCTGCCCGCGAGCATCGCGGCTTCGGGCAGGGTGAGTTCGCTCGCATGCTTGTTGAAGAAGCGTTCCGACGCCGCTTCGATGCCCGTGGCACCGGCGCCGAAATAGACGCGGTTCAGATAGAGCGTGAGGATCTGGTCCTTCGAGTAGCGCGACTCGAGATAGAGCGCGAGCATCGCTTCCTGCGCCTTGCGCTCGAAGGTGCGGTTGGGATCGAGGAACAGGTTCTTCGCCAGCTGCTGCGTCAGCGTCGAGCCGCCCTGCACGACATGGCCGGCCGACATGTTCTCGGTCGCGGCGCGGATGAGGCCGATGGGATCGACGCCTAGATGATCGCGGAAGCGGCGGTCCTCGATCGCGATGAACGCATCGGGCACATATTTCGGGAGCTCGCTGACATCGATCATCGCGCCCTGTGTCAGTCCGCGGCGCGCGATGAGCTTGCCCTGGTCGTCTAGCAGCGTGATGTCCTGCGACGGGCCGTGGACCAGCAGCGTGTTCACATCGGGCAGGCTGGAGACGAGGCGCGAATAGAAAACGGCGCCACCGATCACGCCCCACACGCCGATCAGCGCCAATGCATAAGGCCACGCGCGTTTGCGACGGGGCTTCTTCTTCTGCGGCGGCGGTGGCGCGGATTCGCGCGGGCCGGCAGCCTCGCTGAGCTTCGCGCGTGTCTTCGGGTTTAAGGGCTTACCGGCCAAGGCACAGTCTCCTTGAGCGGTTCTAGGCGCGAAGGGTTAACGGGCGTTAAACAAACACAGCCCCAATTTCTTTCAAACCGTCCCTTGACGGTTGCGCGTCTAATCCCACATTTCCATTGCTGTCATTTTGTTGCTGGGCCACTCGACAGCATTGGATTCCCATCGTGAGCGATTACAGAACTGCGCCTACGCCTGATCAAGATCTTGCGTCGAAGGTGATGCTTGGCCGCAAGGGAAAGCGAAGCCGCCGCTGGTGGTGGATCGGGGGCGGGGCAATCGTCGTCGTGCTCATCGCGCTCGTGGTGATGTCGGGCGGACGGCCGCCCCACACCTATGTGGCCAAGCCCGTCACCCATGGCGATCTGGCCGTGACGGTCAGCGCGACAGGCACGCTCGCGCCACGCGACCAGGTCGATGTCGGATCGGAAGTTTCCGGCAAGATCGACAGGCTTGAGGCGGACTTCAACGATCACGTGACCAAGGGCCAGGTTCTGGCCCGCATCAACACGGATCAGCTCGTCGCCCAATTGCAGCAGGCCCAGGCCACGCTCGACCAGGCACAGGCCACGCTCAATCAGATGAAGCAGACCCATGAGCGCTACATCGTGCTCGAAAAGGGCAATGCGCTCTCCAAGGAGCAACTGAACATCAGTCAGGGCGATCTCGAGCGTGCAAAAGCCGGTGTCGAACTCGCCAAGGCGCAGGTCGATCAGGACAAGACGATGCTGTTGAAGGCCACGATCTACTCGCCGATCGACGGTGTCGTGCTGGATCGCAAGGTTTCCGCGGGGCAGACCGTGGTCGCCGCATTCGCGATTCCGGTGCTCTTCACGCTGGCAAGCGATCTCAACCAGATGGAGCTTGACGTCGATATCGACGAAGCAGACGTCGGCCAGCTTCGCGCGGGCGCAAAGGCATCGTTCACGGTCGATGCCTATCCAACCCGGAAATTTCCCGCCACGCTCAAGTCGATCCACAGCGCGTCGAAAACGGTGCAAGGCGTCGTCACCTACCAGGGCGTTCTCATCGTGCAGAACCAGGGCGGGCTGCTGAAGCCCGGCATGACGGCGACCGCGGAAATCGAAGCGGCCAATGTGCGCAATGCCACGCTGATCCCGAACGCCGCGCTGCGCTATGTGCCTCCGGAAGAGGTGAAGGCGGCAGCCAAGGCGCCGCCGGAGACGATGAACGGCATCAATGCCGGGCGCGTGTGGATCGTGGACGGCAAGACGCTGGCACCGCATGACGTGAGACTCGGCGCGTCCGACGGCCGCATGACGCAGATGATCGAGGGCGATTTGAAGCCCGGTCAGGACGTCGTGACGGAGCTTGCCGACAAGAAGCCCGGGCAGTAGGCGCGGTACGCGTGTCCGGTCAACCGCTCATCGAGCTTCGCCAGGTCACCAAGATCTACGGATCGGGTGAAGCGCGCGTCGCCGCGCTCGACGGCATCGATCTGACCGTCAGGGACGGTGAATTCGTCGCGGTGATGGGGCCATCGGGTTCCGGCAAATCCACCTGCATGAACATCCTCGGCTGTCTCGATACGCCGACGGACGGGCACTATTACTTTCGCGGTGCGGATGTCGGCGCGATGTCGCGCGGCGAACGCGCGCTGCTGCGCCGCCATTTCATCGGCTTCGTGTTCCAGGGCTTCAATCTTCTGAAGCGCACCACCGCGCTTGAGAATCTGGAATTGCCGCTGATCTATCGCGGCGTGCCCCGCGCCGAACGCAGGAAGCTGGGTATGCAAACGCTCGCCCAGGTGGGGCTTGCGGACCGTTGGGATCACACGGCGGCAGAACTCTCCGGTGGTCAGCAACAGCGCGTCGCGATCGCGCGCGCGCTGGTCGCATCGCCATCGGTGATGTTTGCAGATGAGCCGACCGGCAATCTCGACACCGCCAAAAGTCACGAGATCATGCAGCTTCTGCAATCGCTCAACCGCGAGCGCGGCCTGACCATCGTGCTCGTCACCCATGAAGAAGACGTCGCGTCTTATGCCAGCCGTCAGGTGCGGTTCCGCGACGGCCTGATCGAATCCGACACGGGAGAGCGTAAATGGTCTTGAACGCGCTCCTGCTTGCGCTGCGCGAGATCCGTAACAATCTGCTGCGCGCCGGGCTGACCACGCTCGGCATCATCATCGGTGTTGCGGCCGTGATCCTGATGGTGACCCTGGGTGCGGGCGCGACGCAGCGCGTGACGGCCGATATCGGCTCGCTCGGCAACAACATGCTTCTTCTCGTGCCGGGTCAGCAGCGCGGCCCGCCGACGGCCGTCGTGCCGTTCGACATGGCGACGGTCGATGCCGTTCAGCGCGATATCCCCGGGCTTGCGGAAGTCGTTCCGGAGCTTGCCGTGCAAGCCGTCGCGGTGAACGGCAATCACAATCATTCGACCCAGATCAACGGCACGACCAACGCCTATCTGCGCACCCGCAGTTGGGACCTTTCGCAGGGACGCGAGTTCTCGCCCGCCGAAATTCTCGGCGGAAAATCGGTGTGCATGGTTGGCCAGACCGTGCGCAAGGAAATGTATGGCGATCAGGTTCCGCTCGGCGCGCGACTACGCATCAACAAGGCGACCTGCGAGATCATCGGCTTCCTTTCGCCCAAGGGCGAATCGATCTTCGGCCAGGACATGGACGACATCATTCTGATGCCGCTCAAGGCCGTGCAACGCAGGCTCGCCGGCAACACGGAAGTCAACGTCATCCGCATCTCGGTCGCCGACGAAGCGAACATTCCGAGCGCGAAGGAGCAGATTTCGCGTCTGATGCGCGAGCGCCGCCACATTCTTCCGGGTCAGGTCGATGATTTCGACGTGGAGGATCTGAAAGAGGTGACGCAGATCGTGACCGGCGTGACCGTGATCCTGACCGCGTTCCTCTCCGCTGTCGCTGCCGTCAGTCTTCTCGTTGGCGGCATCGGCATCATGAACATCATGCTGGTGTCGGTGACCGAGCGTACGCGCGAGATCGGCATCCGCCTTGCCATCGGTGCGCGCGAACGCGACGTGCTGCTGCAATTCCTGATCGAAGCCATCGTGATGAGCGCGCTGGGCGGCATCATCGGCGTGCTGATCGGATTGGGCGGATCGGCGATGGCAGCCGGCGCGCTCAAGATCCCGTTCGTCTTCCAGCCCGGCGTCGTCGTCATCGCCGTCGCGTTTGCAGCCATCGTCGGTGTGGGGTTCGGGTTTTTCCCAGCACTGCGCGCCGCAAAGCTGGACCCGATCGACGCGCTCCGGCACGAATAAGCAAAGACCCCTCACGCCGAACGACGTGAGGGGCAATGCGCCTCAAATGACTGTCAGACTCTAGGGATGTTTCGGCGGAGCAGGCGGTGCCGGGGGAGCCTTCGGCGCCGACGGCGCAGCGGGTGGTGCTGGCGGCTCAGGGAAGTTGTCGCTGCCGACCTGCACGTCGACCATGCCGTCGGAATGCATCTTGCCGGAATAGGAACGGATCTTCACGCGGCCGGAGCCCAGCGCCGTGACATGCGGATCGACGGCCTGTCCGCCGAAGACGAAATCGCCCGCGCCCATGATGTCGACATGCAGCGGATTGGCGACGCCCTGCGGGATGTGCACCGAGCCGGCGCCGACGATGCTGACATGCACCGGCCCGTTGACCTTGGTCGCGTTGAAATCGCCCGAACCGGCGATGTCGAGATGCAGGCCGCCATTGATCCCGCCCATATCGGCGGAGCCTGAGCCCGCGACGTCGGCGTGCACATCTGCGGCCGAACCCGCCTTTATCTTTCCCGAGCCTGCGATCTCGATGTGCAGATCGTTGGCGACGTCGGCGATCGTGATCTTGCCGTCGCCGGCCATGCTCAGATGCGCTTCCCGGGTGCGGCCGATGGTGGTGTTCGAGTCGACGGCTTCGAAATGCACATCGCTCATCGTGTCGCCGATGGTGGCGTCGCCGACCATGTCACGCACGTCGATGTCCGTGCCCTTCGGCACCACGATGTGAACATCGAGGTCCTTGGTGCTGTTGTGGTCGTCGTTGAAGTTGAACCAGTTCTTCCAGTCCCACACCGCATCGTCGTTGCGGCCGGCGACGACGAGCTGGTCGCCTTCGGTACGCACCGTCACCGCGCTCACGCGGTTCCTGAGACCGGAAACCTGGATCGTCGCCTTGGCCTGCGGCTTCACCTCGACACGCAGGTGTCCGACGATGTCCTTGACCTTGACCGACTTGGCATCGAAGCCCTGCCAGGGACCGGCGGTCCAGCCATTGTCGCCCGCCGCAGCGGCCGGCAGGATCAGCGTCGCGGCCACGACCGCGCCTCCGAGCATCGACTTCCACTGACTGGCCATTTCAAGCGCCCTCCTCGGGCATATCTATCGCGTTCGAGGAGCAGATATGATGTTCACACTAGTGGTGTATAGATTAGTAGAGTCGCATGACAGCCATGCGAAAATCACATAGCATGGATTGCGGCGGTTTCAGGCCATCAGGCGGTAGCCGCCGCTCTCGGTGATCAGCAGGCGGGCACGGCCGGGATCGGATTCGATCTTCTGGCGCAAACGGTAGATGTGGGTCTCGAGCGTGTGCGTCGTGACGGCCGGATTGTAGCCCCACACTTCATGCAGCAGCGTTTCGCGCGGCACCGTCTCACCCGAGCGATGCAGGAACTTGAGAATGTTGGTCTCTTTTTCCGTGAGACGGATTTTCTTCGCTGCTTCGTCGATCAAGAGCTTGGCGCTGGGGCGGAACGTGTAAGGCCCGATGCGGTATTGCGCGTCCTCGCTGTGGCCGTGGCTGCGCAGATGCGCATGCACGCGCGCCATCAGCACCGCAAAGCGGAACGGTTTGGTGACGTAGTCATTGGCGCCCGCGTCAAGGCCTTCGATCGTGTCGGCGTCACTTTCGGCCGCCGTCAGCATGATGATGGGGCAGCTCACGCCCGCGTCGCGCAATTCCCGGCACAGCATACGGCCATCGCCATCGGGCAGCCCAACGTCGAGGATCATGAATTCGTAGAGACCGTCGCTCGCGCGCGCGCGGCCGTCCTCGACGCTGCCGGCTTCCACAACTGTATAGGAACCGTCCGCGGCCAATTGCTCGGCCAGCGAGCCGCGAAGCATGGTGTCGTCATCGACGAGGAGAACGCGTTTGGGAGCGGGCATCGATCCTGACCTGAAGGACTACAACTCTACCCTTGCGCGGGTGTATGTGGGAAGGACATGCACGCAAACTTGAAATCCCGGCCACTTAAAAGAAAGCAATCGGCGAGCGCCGTGGAGAATGTCGCGCGCGCCGTCGAGGCGCTCCGGCGCGGCAAGGCGGTAACCATCAAAGGCGATACGCGCTTTCAGATGCTGGCCATCGAGACCGCGACGGAAAGAGCTGTGGCGAAATTGGGGCACAAGGGCGCATTGCTGCTGCTCACCCATGCGCGCGCGAAGACTCTGAAGATTCGGCTTTATACGAAAGAGGTCGTGGCGCTTCCGGTTGGCGATGAAACGATCGACGGCCTACGCGCCATCGCCGATCCGACAATGGATCTGCGCTATCCGCTGAAAGGTCCTTTCAACACGGTGCGCGAGGCGTTGCCATCAAGCTATGCGGCTGCGGTGATGCTCACCAAACTCGCGGGACTTCTGCCCGCCGCCATCGTGCGCAAGACCGCAACGAAAGCGGCGCACGAGATCAGCGCCGACGACATCGCGCACTACGACGCCGAGATGCTGGACTCACTCGCCATCGTCACACGTGCGCGTGTGCCGCTCGAAGGCGCAGAGAAGACGGAGCTTGTTGCGTTTCGTGCCGGCGATGCGTCACCGGAACACTACGCCATCGTCATCAATGCGCCACCGACGAACAAGCCGGTGCTGACGCGGCTGCACTCGGAATGCTTCACCGGCGATCTTCTGGGCTCGCTCAAATGCGATTGCGGCGATCAGTTGCGCGGCGCGGTTGCGGCGATCTCGAAAGCCGGTGGCGGCGTACTGCTTTATCTTGCGCAGGAAGGCCGCGGCATCGGCCTCATCAACAAACTGCGCGCCTATCGGTTGCAGGATCAGGGCTTCGATACGATCGAAGCGAATGAACGTCTCGGCTTCGAAGCGGATGAGCGGCGCTTTGGCATCGCGGCACGGATGCTGAAACTGCTCGGCTACAAATCCGTGAGGCTGATGACCAACAATCCGGACAAGGTCGCGTCGCTCGAAGCCGAAGGCATCAAGGTCGCCACGCGCGTGCGCCACGCTTTCCCGACCAACACGCACAACCGCGCCTATCTGAAGACCAAGGCGGAAAAGGCCGGGCATCTGCTGTGATGCTTAACCTCTCCCTTGTGGGGAGGTCGAAATGCTGTAGCGCAGCGAAGGCATTTCGGGTGGGGGTCGGTGTGTGCGGATAAGGCGCGACCCCCACCTGGCTCACTCCGTTCGCCGACCTCCCCACAAGGGGAGGTTTAGAGCGCGGCAATTCCTGCCGATCTCCTGGCGGATTTCGCAGTAATCCGGCCTTCCCAAATTGGCACAGGCTTTGCGCTATCCCTGTCATGGAATGGCTCGGCCCGACCCTCAAACCTTATGACCTGCTGCCCAAAGACGCAGGCGGGGGGGCCAACACACCATCTGCGACCAAAGCGGCTGCGGACGCAACGAAGGCACCAGTGGCAACGGCAG
>DATJUS010000113.1:0-7844 GCA_035502175.1 Rhizomicrobium sp. | reverse complement strand
CCACCGCTTCGCGGTCCCCCTCCCCCGCTGCGCGGGGGAGGATCAAATGCGCCGCGTCGCGACCGAGTGGTTCCAATCTGTCAGGAGCGCGCGGAGCGCCGCAACAAATGCCAAGGGCTGGTCCAGCATGATGTGATGCTGCGCCTGCGGGATCTCCACCACCGGCGCAGAGCGGCCCAGAAGGTTGAACATGTACTCGCCGATCTCCGGCGGGAGCAGGATGGAATGTTCCCCGCGGAAAATGCCGATCCGGCATTTTGTTTCGCGCAGGCGCGCTGCGGTGTCGCCGATGGAGAAGTGCTGCCAGATCGCCGGATCGAACTTCCAGGTGAAGCCGCCTTCGACTTCCTTCAGCGAATGCCGCGCAACCCAGTCCACAAGATAGAGGTTCTCCGCCGTCTGCGGCGGCATCAGGCGGAAGCGGGCGAGCGCGGCGGCCAGCGTCGGATAGATGTGATGCGGCTTGATCACGCGCTGGGACGGGCTGCCTTCGCGTTCCGGTGGATTGACCGGCGAGTCGACGATCACCGTGCCGGCCAGCCGCTCGCCAAAGAGCGCGCCCGTCAGGATGGTGACGAAGCCGCCGAAACTGTGCGCGACGATGATCGGCGGCTCGGTCGGCACGAACATGCCGGCATCCTCGCAGACCGCGATCTCTTCCTGCGCGAACCGCTCCATGGAATAGAAATCTTTCCGCCAGTCGCTGTCGCCCATGCCCGACAGATCGATGGCGGCGACGTTGTAATCGCGCGCCAGCATCGGGGCGATGAAGTCCCACCAATGCGCATGCGCCGCGTTGCCGTGCACGAGCAGCAGCCCCGGCCGCGCGCGATCGCCCCAGCGCTGATAATGGATGCGCGCGCCTTCGACCTCGACGAAATGATGCTCGGGCTCCTGCGCGACCTGCTCCTTGAACCATTTCGGCGCGGGCGGCGGCGAACCGCTGAGTGCGGCGAGCGGCCCCTGGTTCTCGGTGATTGTGAACATCTCCGGCCGTGCGCCTTCGACAGGCGGAACAGGCGGGATGTCGTCGTCATCGGTCATGTGCGGACGCTGGCACGCCTAGGCGAGCCATTCAATCCAGGCGCCGTGGGGATGCGTGTTCGCGAGCAGGCGCTCTTCCTTCTGCCCGTCGCGGTAGCGCCAGAGCGTGAGCGGGTTCTCGTTGTTGACGAACCGGCCCTCGTTCGACAGCCGCCAGACGTCGCGCCGCAAGCCCGCGACCGTGAGAAGATCGTGAAGCGTCTGCCGCATCTCCTCGGAGAACTGATAGACCACATAGGTGTGATAGACGCACACCGTTTCGTTCGTGGGGACTTTCGCCAGCACGTCGGGCAAAAGCTCCAGCGCATTGCCATGGAGGATCTCCGGCCGCGCATCCTTGTAGATATCGAGCGCCGCTTCCAGGCGCGCAAAACGCGCGACCTGATCCGGCCACACCAGTGCACGCAGCCAGTCGCGATCGTCGGCGTTGGTGAGATCGACGGGATTGAGCTCCAGGCCGACGCGGCTGGCCACGCGCGGCGCTGGGCCGGCCGGCGGCACGCGATCGCCGCGCAACGCGACGTCCAGAGTCAATTTCGCATCGGGCAGATCGGTCAGGAATTCTTCCGTGCCGCGACGATATCGGATGCGATAGCGATCCCAGATCATGTTGAGACCGGCACTGGGACCGATCTCGATCAGATGCAGCGGCGCGCCGGCGACGCGTGCGACCTCCCGAAAGGCGGCGTTCAATGTGCCCGAACGTCCGACTTCATTGGTGTTGGTCACGCGCGAGCGGATCAGCGGCATCAGCTGCTCGCGATATTTCTCGCAGAAATCGGCGAACAGCGGGAACGGATCTTCGCCCTCGACGCGCGCGCCGTTGTTGAGGTTCGCGTAGAATCTTCGCAGCGGATGCTGCGCGCCGCGCAGGAGCAAAAAGTGAACCGCTGCAAACAATACATTCGCATGTGGCTGACCCGGGCGCACCTGTGATGCCATTTCCTGAAGCCAGGGCGTCTCCGCGATGCCTTCGCTGAAACGCAGATATAGCGGCGCATCGCCGGCCTGGCGCACTTCACGCGCGAAATACTCCCAATAGCCGAACGGCTTTTCGCTCACGACGCACCCGCCTTTACCACCTGTTCACCATGACGAACTCTCTTTTACGCTGCAACGTCCCGAACAGGGACGCCGTTTAAATCCGTCTTTACCCGTTCCCGACGAAACTGCGCCTCCAACGCCCAGAGGCCCAGATGGCGCAGACCGTTCTTATTGTCGACGACGATCCCGTACAGCGCCGCTTGCTGGAAGCCGCGATCACGCGCTCGGGAATGTCCGCCGTCACCGCGCCCGGCGGCCAGCCTGCGCTCGACCTGATCAATGGACCGCGTGGCGATCAGCTCGTGCTGATGCTGCTTGATCTCGTCATGCCCGACATGGACGGATTGCAGGTGCTCGCGAAACTGCGCGTCAGCCATCCCGATCTGCCCGTGATCGTGCTCACCGCGAAAGGCGGCATCGATTCCGCCGTCGATGCGATGCGCGCCGGCGCCAACGATTTCCTCGTCAAGCCCGCGAGCCCGGAACGCATCGCGGTTTCGATCCGCAACCAGCTCAAGATCGGCACGCTGTCGCACGAAGTGACGCGGCTGAAGAAGAAGACCGACAACCGTCTGACCTTCGAAGACCTCGTCGCAAAATCCGGCGTGATGCGCCAGGTGTTCCGCCTCGGCGAGCGCGCGGCACAATCGAACATCCCGATCCTGATCGAAGGCGAAAGCGGCGTCGGCAAGGAATTGATCGCGCGCGCGATCCAGGGTTCGTCCGATCGCTCGGGCCGTCCGTTTGTGACCGTGAACTGCGGCGCCATTCCGGAGAACCTGATCGAGTCGATCCTGTTCGGCCACGAGAAGGGCTCGTTCACCGGCGCCACCGACAAGCACCTCGGCAAATTCCAGGAAGCCGATGGCGGCACCCTGTTCCTCGACGAAATCGGCGAACTGCGCCTCGACATGCAGGTGAAGCTGCTGCGCGCATTGCAGGAAGGCGAAGTCGATCCGGTCGGATCGAAGCGTCCGGTCAAAGTCGATGTGCGCATCATCTCTGCCACCAATCGCGATCTGCAGGAGCTGACACGCGAAGGCGGCTTCCGCGAAGACCTTTATTATCGCCTCAACGTCTTCCCGATCGTCATTCCGCCGCTGCGCGACCGCCACGAGGATGTGCCGGCGCTGGCGCGTCATTTCATCGAGCGTTTCGCCGCCGAAGAGCACAAGGCTGTCGCCGGTTTGACGCCGGAAGCCGAGGACCTGCTCGCGCGCTTCGAATGGCCGGGCAACGTTCGCCAGCTCGAGAACACGATCTTCCGCGCCGTCGTGTTGTGCGACGGCTCGCAGCTCGATGTCTGCGACTTCCCGCAGATCGCGGCCGCCATGGGCGTCGAAGCGCGCACGCGGCGCTATATTCCCGAAGCCGCGCCGATGCATGCCGCGATACCCGGCCGCCCGGTCGCGCAGGCACAATCCATCGCGTCGCCATATGCGCTGACCGCTGTCGATAACGCCGGCCATATGCGTAAGCTCGAGGATGTCGAGTCCGAGATGATCCGCCTCGCGATCTCGCGCTATGACGGACACATGTCCGAAGTCGCGCGCCGTCTCGGCATCGGACGTTCGACGCTCTACCGCAAGCTCAAGGAACTGGGCCTCGAACCCACCGAGGGCGAAAGCGGTTTCGCGGACGAACAGCCGCGCAAGGCTGCAAGCTAGCTGCGCATCCCGAGCGCGCTCAGATAGAGATCGAGCATCGCTTCCTGTTCCTGCAGGTCGGCCTTGTCGAGTTTCCGCATGCGCACGACCTGGCGCATGATCTTGGTATCGAAGCCCTGCCCCTTCGCCTCGGAATAGACTTCGCGGATGTCCGCGGTCAGCGCGGAGCGTTCTTCTTCCAGGCGCTCGACGCGTTCAATGAAGGAGCGCAGATGTTCTTTGGCGAAGCCGGATTTGGCCATTGGATTTAGTCCTGACGAAGGGCGCGGACCCTACTCCGCGGCTCCCGCGCCGTGCAACGCGCGATTTGGCCGCTAGCTGTGAGTCTTTTGAGAAGAAGCGAATTTGGCCTGCTGTTCCGGGGTCGCTTCTTTCTGATATTTCTTTTTCCACTCCGCGGGCGGCATGCCGTAGACGATCTCCCGCGCCTCGTCCTTGCCGAGCGTGACGCCCTTTTCCGCGGCCGCTTCGCGATACCAGTCGCCCAGGCAATTGCGGCAGAAGCCGCCGAGGTTCATCAGATCGATATTCTGCACGTCGGTGCGTTCGCGTAAGTGCGCGACAAGGCGGCGGAAGGCGGCGGCCTCCAGTTCGGTGCGTGTGCGTTCGTCCATAGACAATGTTCCTTGCATGACAAGCGGCCGGGTGAATTGAATGGCTGGCACGCCCATATCGGCGAGCGCGGCTTCGATGATTGGTGCGAGGCGGTGTGCGAACTTCCGTGCGGCATCGGCATCCGCGATGAGGTCCTGCCGGGTTTCGATCAGAACATGCGGCAGACCGTTCATGGTGCCGTGGCGATAGAGGCAATCGTTTTCGAGCTCGCCGGAATAGGGTTCATTGTCACCGACCACGAAGCCGGCTTTGGCAAGCTGCACCATCAGCGGTTTTGCGAGACGCCCATCGCGATCCCATAGCACGCCGACCTCCCACGGCCTCGCGCGGCCTTTCCACGCCGGCGTGAAACTGTGCATCGAGATGATGACCGGAACGCCGCCAAGCGCTGCAAGCTCCGACGCAATGCGCGCGTGATAGGGCGCATGAAACTGCGCGATCCGCGAGGCGATCTCTGCTGCATCGGCGCTGCGGTTGCCGGGAATGATGCTGCCGTCCGAAAGCTTCATCACCAGCGTGTGATCGTCCTCGCCGCGATTGAGATCGATCAGCAGCCGCGACCACCGCGCCAGCACCGCCGGTGCTTTGAAATGCGCCGCCAGCACGCGCGTGACCTCCGCCGCGCCGATATCCGAGGCGATGTGTGTCTGGAACAACGCCGCATCGAGGCCAAGATCGCCGTAGCCTCGCGGCAACCCGTTCGCGGCGTGGTCACATATAAAGAGCAGGCCCGAATGGCCCTGGCCCGGAACAAATTCAAACGGCGCATCGGTCATGGAAAAGCGATAATTCGCCGTCATAGCCGTGCGCGCAAGCGTTGACTGACCGGCCCGACACAGGCCACACCGAACCGATGCGGACCCTGCTTCTCGCCCTTACCGCACTTGCTCTCGCCGCGCCCGCGCAGGCGGGGCTGAAGGTGTGCAACAAGAGCAAATATCCAGCCCGGGTCGCGGTTGGCTATTTCAACGGCAAAGCGTGGACGAGCGAAGGCTGGTGGAGCATCGCGCCCACGGCCTGCGCCGACGTCATCAAGACGCCGCTCAACGCGCGCTACTACTATCTCTACGGAACCGACACGAATTCCGGCGCGTGGGACGGCGCGACGAATTTCTGCACCGCACCGGCCGCGAAATTCTCGGTCACGGGCCGCGCCGATTGCACCGCGCGCGGCTATGATCGCAACCGATTCTTCCAGGTCGACACCGAAGACAATCTGAACAAGGTCGTACCCCTGCAATGAGACGCCGCCGCAAGACAAAGATCCTCGCCACGCTTGGACCCTCCACGTCCTCGCCCGAGAAAATCCGCGCGCTGTTCGAGGCCGGCGTCGATGTCTTCCGCATCAACATGAGCCACACCTCGCATGCCGCGCTGGCGCAGATGCGCGCCGATGTGCGTGCGCTGGAAGAAGAGATGGGCCGCCCCATCGGCGTGCTGATCGACCTTCAGGGCCCGAAGATCCGCCTCGGCACCATCCCCGGCGGCAGGCGCATGCTGAAGGAAGGCGACCGTGTGCGGCTGGTGCGCAAGGTCGAGGCCGACAACGATACCGACATCCCGATCCCGCACGCCGAAGTGTTTCAGGCGATGAAGCAGAAGCACGCGCTGCTGATCGACGACGGCAAGGTGCGCCTGCGCCTGTTCGGCGTGAAGGACGACACCGCCGAGGCGTTCGTGGAAGTCGGCGGAGAGATCAAGGACCGCAAGGGCGTGAACCTGCCCGACACACTGCTGCCGGTGCCGGCGATGACGCAGAAGGACCGCAGCGATCTCGACGCCGCGCTCAATCTCGGCGTTGATTGGATCGCGCTCTCGTTCGTTCAGCGCCCCGAAGACGTCGCCGAATTGAAGAAGATCGTCGCCGGGCGCGCCGGTGTGCTCGCGAAAATTGAAAAGCCGAAGGCGTTGGACTCGCTGCCCGAAATCCTCGAGCTTGCCGACGCGATCATGGTCGCGCGCGGCGATCTGGGCGTGGAGCTTCCGCTGGAAGCCGTACCCGGCAAGCAGAAATACATCACGCGTCTCGCGCGCACCGCGGGCAAGCCCGTGGTCGTCGCGACGCAGATGCTCGAATCGATGATCACGCTGTCGGTCCCGACGCGCGCCGAAGTCTCCGACGTTGCAACCGCAGTGTTCGACGGCGCTGACGCCGTGATGCTGTCGGCGGAAACGGCATCCGGTGCCTATCCCGTCGAAGCCGTTGCGATGATGGATCGCATCGCGGCATCGGTCGAAGACGACGATGTCTATCGTTCCATGGTCGATGCGCAGCGCATGCCGCACGAAGAGACGACATCGGACGCGATGATGGCCGCGGTCCATGAAGTCACGCAGACAATCCACGCGCGCGCTATCATCTGCTGGACAGGCTCCGGCACCACCGCGCTCCGCGCAGCGCGCGAACGTTCCGAAGCACCGATCATCGTGCTGACGCCGAATTTGCAGACGGCACGCCGTCTCGCCCTCGTCTGGGGCCTGCACAGCGTCCACACCGAAGACGCACATGACATGGACGATGTCGTCGATCGCGCGACCAGCATTGCGTTCCGCGAAGAATTCGCGAAGCCCGGCGACCGCGTCGTCATCACCGCCGGCGTGCCGCTGGGCACTCCCGGTGCGACGAACATGCTGCGCGTTGCGTTTGTCGGCCAGCCCTGAACGCGCTCGCCGCCTCTGTCCGGTAGGCACGAAGCTGATATAGTCTTCGCGTGCTCATGAGGAAAACGCGATGCGAATTCGGCATCTGATACTGCCCATCATGATGTCCCTGAGCGCCGCCCCCGCTTCGGCAGGCCTGCCTCTGACGTCGTGCCATGTGCCGTATGTCAAAGAGGCGGTCTTGTGCGGAACGTTTCGCGTGCCGGAGAACCGGTCGCTCAGCGGCGGCCGCCAGATACCCCTGCAGGTCGTCGTCCTTCCCGCCCGGAAAAAACCGGCAAAGGAACCGGTGTTCTTCTTCGCCGGAGGGCCGGGACAACCGGCAACCGAGACAGCACCCGGCTTTGCGGATTCGTGGATACGCGAAGAGCATGACGTGGTGCTGCTGGACCAGCGCGGTACGGGCAAGGGCAACAGGCTCGACTGTCTCGTCGGAGGTTCCGAAGCCAATCCGCAGGACTACATCGAGCCGCTGTTTTTTCACGGCACGCGCTACGACACCTGTGTGAAGGCGCTTTCGAAGAACGCCGACCTCACACAATACACCACGGCTGCGTCGATGCGCGACGCGGACGATCTTCGCCAGGCGCTTGGCTACGACAAGATCGACGTCTATGGCGGTTCGTATGGCACGCGGGCGGGCATCGTGTATCTGCGGATGTTTTCGAAGAACGTGCGGCTGGCGGTTCTGTCCGGCATCGATCCGATCAGCGATCGCGGGCCGCTCAATCACGCATCCGCCGCGCAACAGGCTTTCGACACGCTGGCAGAGCAATGCGCAGCCGACGCGTCCTGTCATCAGGCGTTCGATCC
>DATJUS010000112.1:0-106689 GCA_035502175.1 Rhizomicrobium sp. | reverse complement strand
TGAGCGTGGAGCGATACTCGCTCAGAATTCCAATGCTAGTTTCGCACTCGTTGGACACCGCATCCAACCTTTCCAAAATTCCCGATACCGCTAGTTCAATCGCATGCTGCTCGGCTACGGGGGGTGAACAAATGGGAAGGGACATCAAGCTGTCTTTCGTCAGCTTCGGTTGTGCAGACCCTGATATATGAGGTTCAAGAGGATAAAGGGCCAGTAGGGCAGCGCAGTACCAAATCGTCATATCAATTGGGCGAAGGATGTGAGCGTGATTGTTAACCCAATATTCGCCAGACGCTGAAAACGCCAATGGTGTCGAGCGAGACAGAAGGTTCGCCCCATCCTCTGCAACAAGCACGGTCTCAAAATTGAAAATATACTCGTCGACGTAGTCGATAATTCCGGAAGCGCCGTAGTAGGGATACAGACGCTCAATTCCTTTCCGGAGCTCTGCTGCAATCGGTACGCGCATTCGGTTTAGATTTTCGGCTGCGTGCCGTAATTTTTTTACCTCCCAATGCGCGGGAATCTGCCCTAGCCATTCGATACCGCTGTCTTTCGTCGGCACTTTGCGATCAAGACCTTTGGTCACCGCCTGCGTGATGATTACCTGCCGCTTCTCCGCAAGCCGCTCCAACAAGCTTCGCTTTTTCTTGATGAGCGTGTCGATCAGCTCCGTCTTTTGATCTAGATAGGTTGCGATGCGTCTTTGTACATCCAATGGTGGAACGCCGATGACGGCATTCTTCATCGCATATTGGCCGAGGCCGAAGCGTGTCACGCCATTAGCGGAAAGCTTGAACTGATCATTCAGCGCGTCGGCGCGGCAAAGCCAGGCTAAAAAGCCACCATCCAGCTTCTCCGCATGCGGCGATAGGATTGCCAGGTGATATCCGCACAAGACTTCTGGCATGTCTTCGCTTACGAGAGCAGAGATACCGATATCGTCCCAGCTCTCGCTGTCTTTCGTTATAATGACCTGGCCCCTACGAAGGCTGAACCGCGCGATCTCCGTTGGCGTGGCCGTCGCCTCCATGAACGGTATGTCTGGCGTAATCTGATCATGATAGTAAACATCGACGTAGTTGCAGAGCCTTACCGCCTCCTCGTCGTCTGCTGACGCCTTGTCCACATTGCTGGCCTGGACGTCAGATACGAACTTCACTTTCCGCGTCTGCCAGCGCTTCGGCATTGTTTCATAGTGCCGCGAAGCGATTTCATCGAAATGGCTCACCCTGAGAGCCCCTTCAACAGTCCGGCAATCTCGCCTTCGAGTGTAACCATGTCGGCTTCGATGTCCTTGAGCGAGCGCGGCGGCTTGTAGACATAGAAATGCCTGTTGATCGGGATTTCGTAGCCCACCTTGGTCTTGCTGTAATCGACCCAGGCGTCGCGAACGTGGGGCAGCACTTCCGCCGCGACATAGGCGTCGATGGCAGGCTTCATCGCTTCGACCAGCTCGTCGTTTGGCATGTCCGGGCCAAAGAAGATCGGAAGTCTCGCGCCACTTTGCGCAGCGTTCGCCGGCTCGGCGATCTTCTCTCGAAACGACTCGGGCGTTTCGAATTTGGCCGGAAGGGGGACATTCTCGGTGTCGCGTAGCTCGCTATCTGGCTCCGGCCGCCCCTTGCTGTCGCGGCAGATTTCAGCCTTGGGATCGCGCTCTCCCAAGGCCGCGAAGATGGCCTTCTTCATAGGCATCGCGAGCTTGTATCCCGCTTTCTCTACCGCCGCTTCGAGATCAGTCTCGAACATCGCACGATCCATGTAGAGGCCCTTATTCGCGAGCGTTGCCAGCATCGCGCAAATGGCCTCCTGCTCCTTGCGCCCCTTCGCTTCCTCTAGCTTTGCGGCCTTTGCATCCTTGCGCTTCTTCGACACTACGAGCGAGGTGAAGGCAGATTGCTCATTCAGGCGCGCAATGCGCTCCGCCGACGCCTCGAAATTCATGCGCAGAGGGCGCTCGACCGTTACTTTCAAGAAGCCGAACTCGCGATTTGCGAAGATGCGCGATACGACCCGCTCTTCCCATTCGTTGGCCTTCTCGTCCATGCATACGCGCCGCTTCTCACCTTCTTGAAAGTTGCCATAGACTTCCGTGAGCTGGCGAATGTGACTTTCGGACAATTCGTTGCGCTTATTGTTCAGGCTCTTCTTCATCTTTTCAAAGAAGCGCGTTCCGTCGATGAGTTGCACCTTGCCGCGCCGCTCCGGCGCTTTGCGGTTTGTGACGAGCCAGATGTAGGTGAAGATGCCGGTGTTGTAGAAAAGCTGATCGGGCAAGGCGACAATCGCGTCCAGCCAGTCGTTCTCAATGATCCAACGCCGGATATTCGATGGTCCCGATCCGGCATCCCCGCTGAACAGCGGAGAACCATTGAAGATGATGGCGATCTTGGAGCCCTCGCCACCCTTTGCTGGCGACGGGTGCATCTTCGAGATCATATGCTGCAGAAAGAGCATCGAGCCGTCGTTGATCGCGGGCAGTCCGGCACCAAACCTGCCTGCAAAACCCAGCTCTTCGTGTTCCTTGGTTACGACCTTTTGCTGGTCTTTCCACTCCACGCCAAACGGCGGGTTTGCGAGCAGGTAGTGGAATTGCTTGCCCTGAAATCCATCAAACGTCTTGCCATCGCCCAATGTGTCTCCAAGTACGAGATGCGCCATATCCTCATCTTTGATGAGCATGTCGGAGCAGCAAATCGCCCAGCTCTCGTCGTTGTATTCCTGGCCATAGAGTCCTAGCTCGGTCTTGCTGTTCTGACCGCGTATGTACTCTTCCGAAACTGAAAGCATACCGCCAGTGCCGCAGGCGGGATCGTAAATCTCGCGATAGACACGCGGCTTGTAGACTTCTTCCTCGCCCGTATAGACGAGATGGGCCATCAAGCGGATGACCTCGCGCGGCGTGAAGTGATCGCCGGCTTCTTCGTTGGCTTGCTCGTTGAATTTCATGACGAGGTATTCGAACAGATACCCCATCTGCAGATTGTCGATGCCATTGTCGGGATGCAGATCGACTTCCGACATCGCCTTGACGATGTTGAAAAGCCGGTTGCTGGCGTCGAGCTTCTCGATCTGCTCACCGAACTTGAACTTCTCGAAAATGCTCCGCGCGGTGTCCGAAAAGCCGTTGATGTAAGCGACTAGGTTGGGGGCGATGTTCTCGCTGTCACCAAGCAACTTTTCGAACGTGAAGGGGCTGATGTTGTAGAGCGGGTGCCGCCTGCCCTTGTTGACCACCTTTGTAAGCAGGCGAGGCATCGCTTCTTTGGCAGTCTTGGCCGCGACAAGCCTCTTGTGTTCCTTCAACACCGCTTCCTTGGTGGGCTCAAGCACACAATCAAGACGGCGCAAAACCACCATCGGGAGCATGACGAGCCGGTATTGCGGCGGACGGTATGGCCCACGGAGCCGGTTTGCGATTTCCCAGATTTTTCCAGCAATCGCTTTATGTTGTTCAGCTAGCAAATCAATCCCCTCCGCAGACATCCATAACCTGCAGTGGCGACTTGCGCTAGCCAACGTTGTCCCTGGGAGACTTACAAAGACCGGATCTTGAAAGGCTGGGTACCGACAGGATTAAGAGAACTTGGCCGACAGGGGAATAACTGCCGCATTGATTGGCACCTTTCCGCAATACTCTGCCCATGCTGACATCAATCGACTTCGCTTTTCGAATAAATCCCCTCGCCGGTAAGCTGCCTCGACCTTGTTTTCCACCGCATGCGCCAACGCCATCTCGGCGACGTCGCGCGAGAAATTGGTCTGCTCGGCCGCCCAATCGCGGAAGGTGCTACGGAAGCCGTGGACCGTGATGTCCCCCCGCTCCATTCTCTTGAGAAGTTGAAGCATTGCCATATTGCTCAGCGGCACCTTGAGCGACCATCCTGGGAATACGAACTCATTGACCCGCTTCTCATCTAGTTCTCGCACCAATGCTAGCGCCGGTTTCGACAGCGGTATGCGATGCTCCCTTCCTGCCTTGATCCGGGCTGCAGGTATCGTCCAAATGCCGCGATCCAGATCGAACTCGCTCCAGGTGGCACCGAGAACTTCGCTGGTCCGCGTGGCGGTGTAGATCAGCAGTTCAAGCGCACGAGCGCTCATACCCTCTTGCACCTTCAGCTTTGCCATGAACGCGCCAATCTCCGTGAAAGGAAGCGCTGGATGATGACGCGTCTTTTTCACCAGCGCTGGCTTCGAGAGCAGCGTTTCGAGATGACCGCGCCAACGCGCAGGATTGTCGCCCTCGCGTAGATTTCGTGCCCTGGCCCAATCCAAGACGATCTCGATGCGTTCGCGGACCCGCGTAGCAGTTTCATGCTTTGCAGCCCAAATTGGCTCCAGCACCTTCAGAACCAGAGGCGTGTCTACCCCGCCGACGGAGGTCGATCCGAGAACAGGAAATGCGTACTGCTCAAGCGTAGTGATCCATTGCTTGGTGTGCTTCTCGTTGCGCCATTCCACCTTCTTCTGGTCAAAGCAGCGACGTGCGCATTCTTCGAAAGAGGTCGCATTGGCAGCGGCCAGAACTTGCTTCTTGCGCCGCTCATCCACCGGATCAATCTGCCTAGCCACAAGCGCCCTGCATTGGCCTGCAAAGTCCCGAGCATCGGCGAGGCCGATGACTGCGGCCGAACCGAGACCCATGTCCCGAATGCGCTTATTGAGCTGATAGCGGAATATCCAGGACCTAGAGCCAGACGAGCAGACCTGCAGATAGAGGCCGCCACCATCGCAATATCGGCCGGGCTCGCTGAGGCTTTTCAGCTTCAAAGCAGAGAGCCTTCCGATCGCTCGTATACCCATGTTTTCACCCCTGTTTACAGGGAAGGTTCTATGGGACGGCTCTGGACCGGACTAGCCACAAAAGTTGAAAAAACAACATAAAATCAAATACTTAATGACTGATCTGGGCTTCGTTGGACTGCGCTAGATTCGGCTCAAGCCGCCACCCTGTCCGCCACCCCCTCACCTACCGTACAGACCCTCCCGCACACCGGCTTGATCAGGGCCGGAAAATTCTTGCATCCGATTTGATGGAGGAACGCATCAAAGCCCTTCGAATCGCGCGCGCAAAGGGCGCCGCGAGTTTTCGAAGGGATTCATCATGCGTTTTCCTGTCCGCCACGGGCTGAAGAGCCGCGCCGCGGCTGCCATGAGGGCGACGCTGCTCGCCACGGCATTTTCCCCCGCAGCCCATGCCGCGATATCGACCACGATGCCGGATACGCCGGCGGGCAAGCTCGGCGACGTGCTGATCAATCACATCAACAGCGACAGCGCCGCGCAGATCCAGCAATGGGCGCCGGCGATCTTGTCGCCCGCGCTTGCCGATCAGGACAAGACGGATTTCCTGAAAGGTCTGGCGTCAGCCGCGCGTGACAGCGGCGGCGTGGACTTTGTCGATGCGCGCACGCAGGGGCCGCCGGGCATGCTCGTCGTCACGATCAAGGGGCATCGCACGGGACAGAAGGCCGTGCTTGTGCTCGCGCCCGACCCGGAGCATGCCGACAAGCTGGCGCAAGCCGCGCTCTTTCCGCTCGACGATCCCACGCTTTATGAATCGTGGCCGAAGGGGCCGGCATCGCATGACGAGATCGCGGCCGTGACGCGCAACACGCTGGACAAGCTTGTGCGCACGACGGATTTCTCCGGCTGTCTCACCGTCGTCGACGGCGCGGAGACGATTTTCGATGAGTGCCGCGGCGTTGCCGACCGCAATTCAGGCGCGCGGATCGATCACCAGACGCGCTTCCACATCGGCTCGATGGACAAGATGTTCACCGCGGTCGCCATCGCGCAGCTTGTCGAATCCGGAAAGCTTTCGTGGGACGACACGCTGGCCAAACGCGTGCCGGAATATCCGGATCAGGCGGCGGCGGCCAAGATGACGGTGTGGCAATTGCTGCATCACACCTCAGGGCTCAGCGATTTCTTCGTGCCGGAGTTTTTCCAGAACCGGGAGAAATTCGTGAACCCGGCGGACTATCTCGACCTCATCGCGCGCCAGCCAAGGGTGGGCGAACCCGGCGGCGACTGGAATTATAGCAATTCCGGCTACATCCTTCTGGGCCGCATCATCGAAAACGTCTCCCATGAAAACTACTTCGACTACATCCGGCGCCATGTCTTCGCGCCTGCGGGCATGCGCGACAGCGGCTTCGATGCGCAGGAAGACATTACGCCGAAGCTCGCGACCGGCTATTTCCATGACGGCGTGTTTTCGACGTCATGGAAAGCGAACTGGATGACGTTGCCGTTCAAGGGAAGCCCGGCGGGTGGCGGTTATTCCACAAACGCCGATCTGTTGCGCTTTGCGAAAGCGCTGCGCGACGCCAAACTCGTCAAACGTGAAACGCTCAACAAGATGTTTGACGGCGAAGTGCCGGCAGGCCCCGGAGGATATGCAGCGGGCTTCGGCGATCGCGAGTCGCACGGTCGGCACATCCGCGGACATGCGGGCGGTGCACCGGGCATGGATGCGAACCTCGCGATGGTGTGGGAGACGAACGCTGCGGTCGCGATCACCAGCAACGAAGGCGATTCCCAGACGGCGATGATGTTCGCCGAAACCATCGCCGATCTTCTCGCCGCCGAAATCGCAAAGCCGTAACACCGAACCGGAATCAAGGAGTACACACATGGAACCAGAATTTTTCGTCATCCCGCTCGTGGTGATGGGCGCGCCCGTTCTCATCGCCCTCATCTTCATGCGCTACCGTTATGTGCAGACGCAGGCGCGCTATCGCATGCTGCTCGATCTCGCCGGCAAAGGCGTGGAGCTGCCGCAGGCACTGCTCACCGATCCGCAGACGCCCTACTCAGAGCGGCGCCGCGCGCTGGTCCTGATCGGCGCCGGTCTCGGCGTGATGGCGATGTTCGCGGCGCTGCCGTTCAAGCTCGACGGCGGCCTCGGCGTCGGCAGCCTGTGGGGCCTCGGCCTTCTGCCGCTGATGACGGGGCTCGGCTATCTCGCGAGCTGGTGGCTGAATTCGCGCGGAGACCTGCGTGGCTGATGCCGCCGCCGAAGCGCGCGTCGATCAGGCGCTGGTGGCCCGTGTGCTGCTAGCCGAGGATCGGCGCGCCTTCGAACAGCTCATGCGCCGTCATCACGGCATGGTGCGCGCGCAACTGCGCCGCCTGGTGAACGGCGACCACGGCAGAGCCGACGACCTCGCGCAGGAGACGTTCCTGCTCGCATGGCGAAAGCTGCACCAGTTTCGCGGCGACGCGCGGTTCTCCACCTGGCTCTATCGCATCGCCTACACGTGCTTTCTTCAGGCGCAGCGAAAGAAAGCGGCGCCATCCAGAAGCAGCACCGATAGCGATGCGCCGAACGACAGCGCTTCGCGCGCGCCGGAGACGGACATACTCGCGCTGCGCCTGGACATCGAGCGCGCGATGCAGCGCCTCACGCAAGCCGAACAGATCGTGCTGCTGCACTGCGTGCAGCTGGGGCTGAGCCAGAGCGACACCGCCTATGTTCTTTCCATGCCGCTCGGCACGGTGAAAAGCCATGCGGCGCGCGGGAAGGAAAAACTGCGCGCACTTCTTGCCGACTGGCGCGACACATCACTGGAGGAAGCCACATCATGAGCGATCTGAACGACGACGCCCTCGATCAATTGCTTCGGGACCAGTTCGAAGGCCCGGTGCCCGATGACGGCTTCTGCGATCGCGCTTTGTTAGCCCTCCCCGCGCGCCGCCGCAGCGCCACATGGCCGCTCACGTTCGGGATCGCGCTGGGCGGACTCCTTTGCTGGCTGACCCTGCACGCGACGCCGCTGGTGCGCGCCGCCTGGCACGACTGGTTCTCCGGGCACCCGACTGCACCGGCAATCATCCTGCTCGCTGCGATGACCGGCCTGTCGCTACTCGCCCTGGCATGGTCGATGGCAGAAGCCTACGACCGGTGAAAACGAAAACCCTCCGGCACTTTCGCGCCGGAGGGTTCTTCGTTTCGGCTATAGGGCCGCTTACTTCGGCGCAGCGAGACCGCGATGCTCGAGCATCGGCGCTGTGTCCGGATCCTTACCGTAGAAGGCGCGGAACATGTCGCCGTAGTCTTCGGTGCGGCCCTTCGACAGGATCATGTCGCGGAAGCGCTGGCCGTTCGCGCGCGTCATGCCGCCGTTCTGGTCGAACCACGCATAGGCGTCGTCATCCAGCATCACCGTCCACTGATAGGCGTAGTAGCCGGCCGAATAGCCGTTCGCCCAGATGTGCAGGAAGTAGCTGGAGCGATAGCGCGTCGGCACGTTCGGGAAGTCAGTGTGCGTGTCGGCGAGCGCCTTGGCTTCGAACGCATCGACATCCTGCTTCGGCGCGTCGGCCGGGAGCGAATGCCACTGCATGTCGAGATCGGACGCCGCGAGCGGTTCGCCGAGATCGTAGCCCTGATTCCAGGTCGACGACTTCTTGATCTTGTCGACCAGCGCCTGCGGGATCGGTTCACCGGTCTTGTAGTTGACCGCGTAGTGCTTCAGCACATCGGGATAGAGCGCCCAATGCTCGTTGAACTGTGACGGGAATTCGACCCAGTCGCGCGCCGTGTTGGCGCCCGAAAGCGTCGGGTAGTTGCCGTTGCCGAACAGGCCGTGCAGCGCATGGCCGAATTCGTGGAACATGGTCGTCACGTCGTCGAAGCTGAGCAGCGCCGGCTGACCGGCCGCGGGCTTGGTGAAGTTCGCGACGTTGTAGACGACCGGCTTGGTGCCGAGCAGGTGCGACTGCTGCACCCAGTTGCTCATCCACGCGCCGCCCGCCTTGTTGTCGCGCTTGAAGTAATCGAAATAGATCATGCCGAGTTGCGAGCCGTCCTTGTCGAAGACGTCGAACACGCGCACATCCGCCTGATATACCGGGATGTCATGGCGCTCCTTGAAGGTGATGCCGTAGAGCTGGTTGGCGGCATAGAACACGCCGTCCTGTAGCACCTTGTTGAGTTCGAAATACGGCTTCAGCTCGCTCTGATCGAGATCGTATTTCTCCTTGCGGACCTTCTCCGAATACATCTCCCAATCCCACGGCTTGAGATCGAAATGCGGGCCGGATTTGTCGATCATCGCCTGGATTTGCGAAGCCTCGTCCGCGGCCTTGGCGGCGGTCGCCGGCACGAGATTGCTGACAAATTTCTGCACGGCTTCCGGCGTCTTCGCCATCTGGTCGTAGAGCACGTACGCGGCCCAGTTCGGATAGCCGAGCAGCTTCGCCTTCTGCGCGCGGATCTGCGCGAGCTGCTGGATGTCCACGCGCGTGTCGTTGGCATCGCCCTTTTCGGCGCGCGTCCAGGAATTGTCGAAGATCTTCTCGCGCACATCGCGGTTGGTGAGTTCCGCGAGCACCGGCTGCTGCGTCGTGTTCTGCTGCGGGATCACGTACTGACCGGTAAGTTTGCGGTCCTCGGCGGCTTTCGACGCGGCGGCGATTTCCTCATCGCTCAAACCGGCGAGATCGGCCTTGTTCGACGTGACGAACGCAGCTGCCTTCGAAGCGGCGAGCAGCTTCTGCTGGAAATCGGTGGAGAGCGTTGCGTCCTGCTTGTTCAGTTCGCGCAGCTTCGCCTTGTCGGCCTCCGACAGAAGGGCGCCGGAATGGACGAAGCCGTTGTAATAGACCTTCAGAAGCTGCATCGATTCCGGATCGAGCTTCAGCGAGTCGCGCGCGTCGTAGACGGCCTTCACGCGCTTGAAGAGCTTCGCGTTCAGATAGATCGCATCGTTGTGATCGGACAGCTTCGGCGCTTCGTCGGCCTGAACCTTGTCCAGCGTGTCGTTGGTGTTGGCCTGCACCACGCCGAAAAACGCCGACGTCGCGCGGTCGAGCATGCGGCCGGACTTCTCCATGGCGACGACCGTGTTCTTGAAAGTCGGCTTCGCCTTGCTGTTGGCGATCGCGTTGATCTCGGCGAGCTGCTGCTTCATGCCCTCTTCGATTGCGGGCTGATAATCCGTGTCCTTGATCTTGTCGAAGGGCGGCGCGTGCAGGGGCAGCGTGCTGGGTTTCGCAAAGGGATTCGCGGGCGCATGCGCTTTGGCATCGGCAATCGTGGCGGATCCCACAAGCGCGACCACCGCGACCGCACCAAGATAAAAGCTACGAACTCGAGTCATGGATTACTCCCCTTGGAAGGATGAAAGCCTGCGCCCCGCGCAAGAAAATTTGGCGGACTGTAACGGTTCTGTTTCACGCCGACCAAGCCGAAATAGGACGCAGCTGCGGGGTCTGCAAGGCGCGCAAAAGTCACTTTTGGGTGACAGTGTTGCTCCTGTGCTTTGGGGCGCATTTCTGTTGCGGCATGTGCCACCCATGTCGTTATTTATGTCCGTGCCGATCGGATCGGGCTATTCCAAATCCCGACTAGTGGCCACAGGATCGCCAAAATCCGTCGAATAGATGCCGCCGCCTCACAAGGAAACCCCCGATGAAGTTCGTTCCGTTTGCCGCCGCACTGGTTCTCGCCTGCACGACCGCACAACTGGCCACAGCGCAGGAAGTGCATATCCAGACATCTCTCGGCGAAATCGACGTGCAGCTGAACGCGCAGAAGGCACCGAAGACGGTGGCAAATTTCCTGCGCTATGTGCGCGAGGGCCATTTCGACGGCACGATGATCTATCGCGTGGTGCCGGGTTTCGTCCTGCAGATGGGCAGCTACGACACGAAGGGCAATCCGCGCCCGACGCATGAGCCCATCCCACTCGAGTCGGGCAACGGGCTGCTGAACGCACGTGGCACGCTTTCGATGGCACGCAGCGACGATCCGACGAGCGCGACGGCAGAGTTCTTCATCAACCTCTCCGACAATGGCGATCTCGATCCCAAGGAAGGCAAGGCGCCCAACACAAGCGGGTATGCCGTTTTCGGAAAGGTGGTCGAAGGCATGGGCGTCGTCGATACGATCTCGCATGTGCCGCTGAATGGCGGGCAGGGACCGTTCCCCGACGCCGATCCCGCGCAGCCGGTCGTCATCAAGAGCATGACCGTCGTCGGCGATCCGCCGCGCGCCGCAGCGCCCACGAAACATTGACGTCTCTCTGATCCCGTATCTCCCACATGCTAGGGTGATGTGGGATGGAAGCGTTGCGCGTACTCATCATCGGCGGATACGGCACATTCGGCGGAAGGCTTGCGCGTCTTCTCGCCGACGAGCCGTGTTTGATGATTCTTATCGCGGGACGATCTTTTGCGAAGGCGCGGGCGGCCTGTGACCGGCTGACGGGCAACGCACAGTTCGCGCCCACACTCTTCGATCGCAATGGCGATATCGCTGCGCAGTTCAAAGCGCTGATGCCGGATATAGTGATCGATACCAGCGGCCCATTTCAGGATTACGGTGCGCACGCCTATCGCGTGGTGGAAGCGTGCGTGACGCTGCGCATTCCTTATCTCGATCTCGCCGACGATCCGAAATTTGTTGAAGGTATCGCGCAGTTCGATGCGGCGGCAAAGAACGCCGGAGTCTTCGTTCTCTCCGGCGTTAGCACCGTGCCCACGCTTAGCACCGCCGTGATCCGCCGGTTAAGCCGCGATATGACCGTTATATCGGATGTTTCAGGCGGCATTGCGCCCTCGCCCTTTGCCGGCGTGGGTTTGAGCGTCGTCACCGCGATCACGAGCTACGCTGGAAAGACGTTGCGGATTCGCCATAGCGGGCGCGACGTGAACGCTCCGGCGCTTATCGATTCCCGGTGCTACACGATTGCGCCACCGGGGCGCCTGCCTCTCCGCCGGCTGCGGTTCTCGCTTGTCGACGTGCCCGATCTCTCGCTTGTGCCGAAGCTATGGCCGCAGGTGAAATCCCACTGGATGGGCGCAGCACCGCAGCCCGTATTTCTGCATCGCGTGCTGTCGACGCTGTCATGGCTGGTCAGATTGCGCCTAGTCCCAACGCTCAAGCCGTTGGCATCCTTATGCCATCGCGTGTTGTCCGTGCTGCGCTGGGGCGAGAAGCGCGGCGGCATGTTCATGGAGGTCACGGGCGCTACGCGAAGCGGGGAACCACTCGCGCGGAGCTGGCAGGTCATCGCGGAGGGGAATGAAGGGCCATTCATTCCTTCCGTTCCCGCTTCGGTGATCATCCGCAACGTCCTTGCTGGCAAAGTTCCCAAGGCAGGTGCCAGCGCCTGCACGAACGAGGTTGAACTTGAAGATTATGAAGCCATCTTTGCACAGCACGGCATTGTCACCGGCGTGCGCGAATGCAAAGCCTCTGACGCGACGCTTCCTCTCTATCGCCGCTATCTCGGAAGCGCCTGGAGCGAACTTCCGGAGCCAATCCGCACGATGCACGATGCGACCGGAACCTGGGTCGCGGAGGGACGCGCAGACATCGAGCGCGGCAAAAATCCGCTTGCGCGTGTTGCCGCCTTCATTAATCGCTTTCCGAAAGCAGGCCGCGATGTGCCAATCACGGTCAAATTCGAGGCAAGAGACGGCCGCGAAACCTGGACGCGTAACTTCGCGGGCAAACAGTTCTCCAGCGTACAGTACGAAGGACGTAGCCGCGATGAGGGCTTGATCTGCGAACGTTTCGGCCCGCTTGTCTTCGCCATGGCGCTCGTCATCTGCGATGGAAGGATGCGACTCGCCGTGCGTCAGTGGAGTGCCTTCGGCATCCCACTGCCGCGTCTCCTTATGCCGGTCGGCAACACATTCGAAAGTGGGGAAGAAGGAAAGTTCCAATTCCACGTCGAGATCGGGTTCCGGTGGACCGGACTGATTGTGCGCTATAGCGGATGGCTTGTTCGTCGATAACGCTTGTAAAGAACAAAATGGGAACTAAAATCCATATATGCCTATGTCTTTATTGGCAAAGCTGGAAATCCTCGCTGATGCCGCGAAATACGATGCGTCTTGTGCCTCGTCTGGCGGGGCGAAGCGCGACTCGCGCACGGGCGGGATCGGTTCGGTCACTGGCGCAGTAATCTGCCACGCCTACACACCCGATGGGCGCTGCGTTTCGCTGCTGAAAATCCTGCTGACGAATTTCTGCATTTATGACTGCGCCTATTGCGTCAGCCGGCGCAGTTCGAATGTGAAGCGGGCGCGGTTCAGCGTTGAGGAAGTGGTGACACTCACGCTCGACCTCTATCGCCGCAACTGCATCGAGGGCTTGTTCCTGTCCTCCGGCATCGCGCGCAGTGAAGACGACACGATGGAAGACATGGTGCGCGTGGCAAAGACGCTGCGCGAGACGCATCTCTTCCGCGGCTACATCCATCTCAAAACCATTCCCGGGGCCGATCCGAAATTGATCGCCGAAGCGGGCCGCCATGCCGACCGGCTGTCGATGAACATCGAGCTGCCGTCGGAGCGCTCGCTGCAGACTTTTGCGCCGGAAAAATCCGTCACCAAGATCAAACAGGGCATGGCGCACACGCGCGCGCAGATCGACGAAGCGTCGGAGCCGGCGCGGCGCGCACAGAAGAAAAAGTTCGCGCCTGCGGGACAGTCGACACAGATGATTGTCGGCGCCGATGGTGCGAATGACGCATCGATCATCGGCGCGAGCGCGAACCTTTACGCGTCCTATGCTTTGAAACGTGTCTATTATTCGGCGTTCAGTCCTAATGGGCATCCGTCTGCAGCTTTGCCGCATCTGGCGACGCCGTTGCTGCGTGAGCACCGGTTATATCAGAGCGATTGGCTTTTACGGTTCTATGGTTTCGATCTCCATGAAGTGCAGGACGCGATGGAGGATGGAATGCTCGACCTCTCGCTCGATCCCAAGCTGGCCTGGGCCCTAAAGCGTCGCGCCGATTTTCCGGTCGATGTGAACACGGCCCCGCGCGAGCGCCTGTTGCGGGTGCCCGGTCTTGGCACCCGTTCGGTCGACACGCTCATTTCGTCACGACGCAGTGGGCGCTTGCGGCTGGATGATGTCGCGCGGCTGACCAAGGGCATCGGTCGCGCGCGTGATTTTCTGATCACCGCCGACTGGACACCTAAGTTTCTGGACGACGCAAAGCTGAAATCGCGACTGGTGAAGCAGCCGGCGCAGATGGCGCTGTTCTGATGTATGCGCTGCGCCTTCCCATCGATGCCGATACGAGCACGTTTCGCGAAGCGGCGAAGCGCGCGCTGTCGAATGATCTGAGGCCCGGCGACGTCGCGTTCGTCAGCCATGACACCGGCATTTTCTTCGATGAGGCCCCGCCAGCGAAGCCGCTCGACCTCACAGTGCCTCGCGCGTTCGCCGAACTGATGGACAGCGCGATCTGTCACCGCCGCGAGGACCGGTTTGCGCTGCTCTACGATGTGCTGTGGCGGCTGAAGCATGGCGAGCCGGCGCTGATGGAGCGCGCAACCGATCCGGCGATTGCAAAACTCGGCCTCTATGCGAAAGCGGCGCGCCACGACATCCACAAGATGCACGCGTTCGTGCGCTTCCATAAGCAGGAGACGAAAGACGGCGAACTCTATCTCGCCTGGTTCGAGCCGGAGCATTTCATCCTGAAGGCTGCCACACCGTTCTTTGCAAAGCGCTTCGCCAATATGCGCTGGATTATCGCGACACCAATCGGCACAGCGGTTTGGGACACGCAAAAGCTCACCTTCGAACCCGCGCGGCCCAAGCCGGAGAAGCTCGAAGACGATGTGCTCGACGGGTTGTGGCGCACCTATTACCGCACGATTTTCAATCCTGCGCGTTTGAACAGGGACGCCATGACGAAGGAGATGCCGCGGCGCTACTGGAAGAACATGCCGGAGGCAGCGGACATCCCCGCGATGATGGCGGGGGCCGCGAACCGCCTCGCCGCCATGGACCGCGACGCCGATATCGCGTCGCGCTTCGCCGACAAAGCCAGACCGCAGCCGCAACCAGACATGCCGAAAGCCGGTCTCACCAAACTGCGCGCCGAGGCAGAGCATTGCACCGCCTGTCCGCTCTACAAGCATGCGACGCAGACCGTGTTCGGCGAAGGCCCGGCGAGAGCGCGGTTCGTGCTGGTCGGCGAGCAGCCCGGCGATCAGGAAGACCTCGCGGGCAAACCGTTCGTCGGTCCCGCGGGACAATTGCTCGACCGCGCGCTGAAAGACGCCGGCATCGACCGCGATACGGTTTACATCACCAATGCGGTGAAGCACTTCAAGTTCGAGCCGCGCGGCAAGCGCCGCATCCATTCCAAGCCGAATGCGAGCGAAGTAAATATCTGCTCGACCACCTGGCTCGCGCGCGAACTCGCGACGATCGCGCCGGAATTTGTCGTCGCGCTCGGCGGCACGGCAGCGCAGGCGCTAAGCGGCAAAGGTGTCGCGATCACCAAACTGCGCGGACACGAACTGGAATGGGCCGATGGGCGGCGCGGGCTCGCGACCGTGCATCCGTCTTATCTGTTGCGCCTTCCCGATCCGGAATCGAAAGACGCGGAATACAAAAAGTTCGTCGCCGATCTGAAACTCGCGACGAAGCTTGCCGCGCATCCGGCGAAACATCCGCGCGAAGCGGCGCTTCTATAGAGAACTAGCGCTTGCCGGAGCGCGCCTTGCGGGCGGCGTAGCGGGCGTCGCGGGCGGCTTTCTGGTCGGCCAGGAGCTGGGCGAGTTTCGCCTTCTCTTCGTTGGCGGCGCGGTTGCGCTCTTCCTCGGCGAGACGTTCGGCTTCGAGGCGCGCGGCTTCGGCGGCGGCGCGTTCCTCGGCCTCGCGCTTCAGGCGCGCTTCCTTCTCGACGCGGCGCTGCTCCTCGCGCACGGCGCGGTCGGCGGCGATCTTCGCGCGTTCGGCATCGCGCTCCGGCTTGGTCTCGGCGAGCGCGGCCATCTTGGCGCGGGCCTTTTCCAGCATCGCGGCGCGCGCCTTCTGGGCATCGCCCAAACGGTCGCCAAATTTGGTCGGATCGGAACCCTTCATGTCGTCTCGTCGTCTCTTTCAAGGTCAGTTGGCGCAGCGGATAACGCCAAACGCGCCGCCACGCAAGATCGTTTCGCCCAAAGCGCCACGCAGCGCCGCGCGGCTAATTTCCAATCCCGCAAGCGTGTTGTTACGGCAACGGAATTGTTCCGCGGAAATCCGCACCCCCTCCCCCTTCTGTACGATCCGGCAGGAGGGGGATCGAAAAACTTGGGTTCAACCTCCCAAATCTGTCATCCCGTATCGGCATACAGAACATCGGTACAGAGCAGCGCACACAATCAACGCAGCGCGCGCCGCGACGCGGACAATGAGAGATGGCGCGCGACGCCGCCAATTCAAGACCCGCTCAGCGGGATTTCTTCGCCGCGAACCGGCGCCACGCAAACCACGCAACGGCGAGCACCACACACGCGACCATGGCGATGTCGAGCCAGTGGATCGCTGCCTTCACCCAGGGCTGCGATTGCCAGGCAAGGCCGAACTCATAGCCCAGCGCCGCCAGCGCGAAGCACCAGATGAAACAGCCGATGAACGTGTAGAGCTGAAACTTCCACATCGGCATGCGCGCGAAGCCGGCCGGCAGCGACACGACCACGGGCAGCAGCGGCATCATGCGCGTGATCAGTAACGTGACGCCGCCCCAGCGGTGGAAATAATCCTCGACCTTCGCGATCTTGCGGCGTGTGAGGAAGAAATAGCGGCCATATTTCTCTGCGAACGGCCGCCCGCCCACCGCGCCAACATAATAGATGACCGTCGATCCCACATTGCAGCCGAGCGCGCCCGCGACCGCCGCCCCAATCAGACTGAAGCGCCCGGCGGAGGCCAGATACCCCGCAAACGGCATCACGATTTCTGACGGGATCGGCACCAGCGTGGACTCCAGCGCCATCATCAGCGCAATGCCGGGATAACCGAGCCACGCGATCGCCTGCGTGATCAGGTGGGCAAGGTATGCAATCGCGTGATCGAGAATGACGCTGCCCCGCGGGAGTTCGCTTAAGAGAACAGGTGAGCGCTGGCTAAGTTCCATTGACAAGTGGCACTTGTCACTATATAACTGCTTCGTGATCCGGCGATTTCGTCATCGCGGCCTGAGGCGTCTTTATGAAGAAGACGACGGCCGCGGGCTCAGGGCCGATCAGGTAGAGCGGATCAAGCGTGTGCTCGCCCGCCTTGATCGCGCATCACTGCCGGATCATATGGATTTGCCGGGCTGGCGGCTGCATCCGCTGAAAGGTTCATTCGCCGGATTCTGGAGTGTGACCGTCACCGCCAATTGGCGAGTCGTGTGGCGCTTTGAAAACGGCGATGCCACCGATGTCGATTATGTGGATTACCACTGAAGGAGTACGCGTCATGCCGATGAAGAACCCGCCCCATCCCGGAGAGAGCGTCCGCTACGATTGCCTGGAGCCGCTGGGCCTGAGTGTGACCGAAGGCGCAAAGGCGCTCGGCGTCACGCGGCAGGCGCTCAACAATCTCGTGAACGGCAAGAGCGGGATTTCGCCCGAGATGGCGATCCGCCTCAACAAAGCCTTCGGCGGCAGCGCACAGGTCTGGCTCGGCCTACAGATGGACTACGACCTCGCACAAGCGATGAAACATGAGCGCGAGATTAGGGTGAAGCGGGTCGCGGCATGAGTAAGAAGCCGGCTACGCGAAAGGTGAGATCGGGAGAATTGGAATGCCGTGGTTGGCTTCCTGTTATCGCCTCATCAGCTTGCGCTACGCGAGTTCAATGCGGATGTGACGCTCTCACTCAACCAGAAGCGCGTCGATTTCTTCAAATGCGAAGCAAAAAGCCCACGTCCCCTACCAACGCATGATCCGTGCGCTGGTGGATGCGCGTGAGGAGAGGAGCGCGATTCAGGATGGCCAAGCCAACAAGCAAGAAGCTCAAGTACGCCTTGCCGCCAGCACTCGAAGGTCACATAGACCAATCCAGATACGAGAAATGGCTTCGCAGGAAAGCAAGTGCTCACTACCGCGGGGATATCAAGCGTTTTGGTCAGAAGCACAACGCTGAACTATATCGTAATATGATCCATGCTGCGGTCGGCGCCTCGGGCGGCAGAGACTTTTATACAGGCGAGTTGCTGCACTGGGACAAAATCAGCACCTATGACAACGCGGCATCCAAGCTCGGAAAATCAAAATACAAAGCCGAGTTCGCGCTGCTGCCGTCCCTTGATCATGTCTGGAAGGATGACGGCACTTTCGCATTCGTCATTTGCGGATGGCGGACCAACGATGCAAAGGCGGACCTGCCACTCGAAGAGCTTCTAGCACTCTGTGAGCGCATTCTCACAAATCATGGCTATGTGGTACAGCGACCAAGCTAAACCATAACCATTGAGGCGGCCTACCCTTTGTCCTTTTCCGGAAAAAGGTCGATTTGGCCTGTAGGCTTTTCTTTGCGCGGCCGTGCTTCTGCTGCAGGGACAAATTCCCGGGCGCGAATAAAGCACTTGGCAACCAGATCTAACCGGGCATCCAGATCTTCTTTCGCCAAAATTGGAAGTTGAGTACTCGTCAATTCCGACAGCTGACGACCAGAACCTTGCCGCGACAAATCTAAGATCGAAGGCTGCAGGGGCTCCAAAGGATCACAACAAAACTCGTAATAGAGAGCGCTCAACCAAATTTGGTCTTGGTCATATGTCGGGGCAAAATCAAGCCGAGGCTGCAGTGCAAATAGTCTACGCTCTTCGCGCACGGGTGAATAAAACATCCCAACCGGTCGAACGCGAACAGTCAGATCAAGACCCACAGGCACGTCGTGATGCGGCAGGGCGACGCCCTGCCAACGCCCCTCCTGAGCAAACTTCATCAGAAGTTGCACAGCAGCCCAAACGCTCGCTTGTCCGTTTTCGGGAACATTGTGCTCAACCGCAGTTTTCAAAGCGGCTTCACTGAGTTCGTTATTCAGTATTTTTGGCGTTGCCTCACGAAGCCAAGACAGCGACCAGCCTGGCTTCAGTCCGCGTAGATACTCGACACACGCTTTATAGGTTCCATCTTCCGTCGGCAGCCAAAGTCGGGAGGCTTCGTGGATCGCAGGAAAATTACGCTTATCTTCTTTTTTCGAGACCATCTGGCACCTTCAAACTACAGGTGCCTACCTCCCCCAAGGCCCCCACAAGCTATTGTAGGTTAACCCCGCAATCCCTAGTAAGGCAAGCGGTTATTATTTCAGGTTTGATTTGCAACGCAAAGTTCGCGCGCTTTTCGGCCTGCTCGATTGTTTGGTCCCAAGCGCCCCCCTTTCGGTGCGAGAGCATTACCAGTCTCCATGGGTCCATTCTTCCGTAGAATCGAAGCATCTCCTCCAAGAATGTACTTGCTGCCAGACTGAAGGAATCGCGTACTTCCACAAACTGTTTCTTGTGAAAGTCGAATCTGGTCGCACGCCCGGTTACGGGAGAGTCGCCCGATTCCTTGAGAGAATGATACAATTCGGAGACTACGGGACCGTGCTCCCAAGCCTCAAACTTATTGAGAATCAACTCCCGGCCAAAAGATTTCAAATAATTGGCGTGAGAGAAGAAGATGACTTTCTGCAGATGAAGATTAGAGAGCCTAATCGACAGCCGATCGCCCAAGTCTAGTAGCTCATTAGCTACCGCTCTCGCATCAAAGCCAGAGTCCTTTTCCATGCCTAGTTATCCAGGAACGAGCGCAGCTTCCGGCTTCGGCTCGGGTGCTTGAGCTTGCGGAGCGCCTTGGCTTCGATCTGGCGGATGCGTTCGCGTGTAACCGAGAACTGCTGGCCGACCTCCTCAAGCGTGTGGTCGGTGTTCATGCCGATGCCGAAGCGCATGCGCAGGACGCGTTCTTCGCGCGGCGTCAGAGTCGCCAGCACGCGCGTCGTCGTTTCGCGCAGGTTTGCCTGAATCGCGGCGTCGATGGGGAGCACCGCGTTCTTGTCCTCGATGAAATCGCCGAGGTGGCTGTCTTCCTCGTCGCCGATCGGCGTTTCGAGCGAGATCGGCTCCTTCGCGATCTTGAGGACCTTGCGCACCTTCTCCAGCGGCATGGCCAGACGTTCGGCCAGTTCTTCCGGCGTCGGCTCGCGGCCGATTTCGTGCAGCATCTGGCGCGAGGTGCGCACCAGCTTGTTGATCGTCTCGATCATGTGCACCGGAATACGGATGGTGCGCGCCTGATCGGCGATGGAGCGCGTGATCGCCTGACGGATCCACCACGTCGCATAAGTCGAGAACTTGTAGCCGCGGCGGTATTCGAATTTGTCGACCGCCTTCATCAGGCCGATGTTGCCTTCCTGGATCAGATCGAGGAACTGCAAACCGCGGTTGGTGTATTTCTTGGCGATGGAGATCACAAGGCGGAGGTTGGCCTCGATCATTTCCTTTTTCGCGACGCCGGACTCGCGCTCACCCTTCTGCACCGTCTGCACGGTGCGGCGGTAATCGACGATCGAGGTGCGCATCTCCTGCGCCAGCGTCTGGATTTCATCACGCAGGCCGTGGACCTTGTCGCGCTCATCGGCGACGAAATCCTTCCAGCCCGGACGCGAGAGACGGCCGACACGGCGCGCCCAGTTCGGGTCGAGCTCGTTGCCGAAATGCTCTTTCAGGAAATCCGCGCGGTCGACGCCATGCGCTTCTGCGAGACGCAGCAGCTTGCCTTCGAGCGAGACGAGACGGCGGTTGATGCCGTACATCTGGTCGACAAGAGCTTCGATGCGGTTGTTGTTGAGCTTCAGCCCCTTCACCAGATCCATGGTGTCGTTGCGCAGCTTCTTGAAGCGGCGTTCTTGGCTCGTCGAAAGATCTTCGGCGCCGAGCGCGGCTTCGACCGACGCGTCCTGCAGCTTGCCGAGTTTCTTGTAGAGGTTCGCGATCTGGTCGAGCGTCTCGAGCACCTGCGGCTTGAGAGCGGCTTCCATCGCGGAGAGCGGCAGGTTGCCCTCGTCCTCGAACCCATCGTCTTCGTTCGCCGCATCGGCGGCGGCCGCGGTCTCGCCCGGATCGGCGTCCGGATCGACAGCGGGCTTGGGCTTCGGTGCGGGCGGCGGCGGCGGTGCGGGCTTCTTCGCCTCGAACGGCGCGGGCGCGCCATTGTTCACGCCGGGAATGTGCATCGGCGGCGGCAGCGGCTTGCCATCGGGACCGACGGCGTTCGCAGCAGCGGCGGCAGCAGCAGCCGCGGCAGCCTGGCCTTCTGGGCCGGCGCCATAGGTCGCTTCCAGATCGATGATGTCGCGCAGAAGGACTTTGCCTTCGTTCAACTCGTCGCGCCAAACCGTGAGCGCTTCGAACGTCAGCGGGCTCTCGCACAGCGCGCCGATCATCAGCTCGCGGCCGGCCTCGATGCGTTTGGCGATTGCGATTTCGCCTTCGCGCGACAGCAGCTCGACGCTACCCATCTCGCGCAGATACATGCGCACCGGATCGTCGGTGCGGTCATAGGTTTCGGCCGCCTTGCCGGTGGTGGTGGCGACTTCCTTGCCTTCGGCGGTCGCGGGAAGGTTCTCGCCCTCGGCGCCTTCTTCCTGCTCTTCGGACTCGATGACGTTGATGCCCATTTCGCTGAGCATCGACATCGTGTCTTCGATCTGCTCGGACGACGTCTTCTCCGACGGCAGAACCTTGTTCAGCTCGTCATAGGTGACGTAGCCGCGGGCCTTCGCGCGTGTGATCATCTTGCGCACGCCAACATCGGACATATCCAGCAGCGGGCTGTCCGCATCGCCGGGCGATTCACTCTCGCCGGGCTTCTTCGGCGGAATCTTCACGCCGGTCTTCACCGGGATCGGCGCAGGCGCGGTCTTCTTCAGGACGACGGCCTCGGCGGCTTTGCCCTTCGCGGCCTTGGGATCGACCTTGGTCTTGGCGGGCGTCGCGGCGGCAGCCTTGGCCGGCGCTTTCGCCGTCACCTTGGCCGCGGGCTTTGCGGCGGGCTTGGCAGCCGCCTTCGGCGCCGGCTTGCTCTTCGCCGCCGGCTTCTTGGTCGAGGCCGCCTTGACCGGAACCGGCTTTTTCACCGGGGCCTTGGTCTTTGCTGCGGTCTTCTTGGTGTCTTTTGCCTTGGTCGCCACGTAAATCTTCCCAAAAGCGTGGACGGGGAACCCGCGCACGCAACTGTCTCTACCTATAGGGAGGCAAGTGCCTCATTCGTTGGGCAAGCCGCGAAGCCGGCGGTATTCCGCCCAGCTTTCCTCGCTTGCATCGGCTTTGAGCCGCTCGGCAGCACGCTGCCGCTCTGGTTCCAGTTCCGCCATGTCCCGAAGCTGGGCGGCGGCACGGAGGAAACGGGCCTCATATTCCTCGGCATCGGACCCCCCAGAAGAAGCTTCCGTAGAGTCAGAACGCCTATCGGCCCCCAAACGTGCGAGGAGATCGGCCATTCCCTTACGGACGAGATGGTTCTCAAGCCCCGGATTTTCAAGCCGGAAGCCGGAGGCGGCGAGGTTTAAAAGTTCGTGGCGCAAGGTGTCAAGCGAACGATCGGAAAAGGACAATTCTGCGAGGATTTCGCCGTGTTTTTCGACGATTTCGGGGTCTTTGAGCACCAATTCGGCGATCTCGGCCTCTTTCATCTGGCGGGCGGCCGCCTTGCCGGAACGGGCGAGCAGGCTGGCCTTGAGCGCCGCGGATACCCCCTCGGCGGGCTGGGGGAACCGGCCGCCGCGATTGTCCCGCCCGCGCCACTGGTTGCGGTCGTTGCGGGACGCCGTGCGCGGCGGTGCGGCGGGTCGGCGCTTGAAATTGTCGAAGACGAGCTGGTCGAAGTCACGCTTGTAGTAATCGGCGATGGTCGTGTCGCCGATCAGCGAGACGATCTCGCCGAGCGTGCGCTCCAGACCGGCGCGGCGTTCGGGAGTCGAGAAGTCTTTGCCTTCCGTCTCCGCACGCCACAGCACCTTCGACAGCGGCAAGGCTTCATCGAGCAGTTTGCGCATCGCGGCCGCACCCTGTCTCGCAATGAGACTGTCCGGATCTTCGCCGGACGGCAGGAACACAAAGCGCAGCGAATAACCCGGACGCAACAGCGGAAGCGAAAGACGCGCAGCACGATGCGCGGCGCGCAGGCCTGCCTCGTCGCCGTCGAACGCCAGCGTCGGTTCCGGCGCGGTGCGCCAGAGCAGCATCAGCTGGTCTTCGGTCAGCGCGGTGCCGAGTGGCGCGACGGCATAGTCGAAGCCCGCGCGCACCAGCGCGATCACATCCATATAGCCTTCGGCGACGACGATGTTCTGCGCCTTGATCGCGGCAGGACGCGCGGTCGCGAAATTGTAGAGCAGATGGCCCTTAGAAAAGAGCGAGGTCTCTCCCGTGTTGATGTATTTGGGTTTTGCGTCGGCCTCGAGCGCGCGCGCACCGAACGCGATGATGCGCCCGCGCGCATCGGAGATCGGAAACATCACGCGATTGAAGAAGAAGTCGCGCGCGCCGCGGTTCTCATCCGACGACCGCGCCAGGCCAGCCTCAATCACATCGTCCATGGTGATGTTCTTGGTCTTCAGATGTTCGATGAGCGCGTTGCTGCCCGCCGGCGAATAGCCGAGCCGGAACTGCTTCGCCGCATCGCCACCGAGACCGCGCGAATTCAGATAGTCGCGCGCCGCACGCCCGCCGGGCTCACGCAGTTGCTGTTCGAAAAAGACACAGGCCGCCTCGACGACGTCGTACAGCGACTTTTTCTTTTCCTCGCGCGCCTCGTCTTCCGCCGACCATTTGGGAAGTTCCACACCGGCTTCATTGGCCAACCGTTCCACGGACTCGGGGAATGATAAACCTTCAGTCTCCATCAACCATTTGAACGCATCGCCGCCCTTGCCGCAGCCGAAGCATTTATAAGTGCGCCGCGCATTCTCCACCTTGAAGCTCGGAGACTTCTCCTTGTGGAACGGACAACAGCCCCAGAACTGCTGGCCGCGGCGTGTGAGCTTCACGCGCTTGCCCACCAGCTGGACGATGTCGATCCGCCGGAGCACTTCCTCGAGAAGGTTGGGGGTGTAGCGCATGGAACCAGTCTACGCGCAATCGTGGCGCATTGTGGGATGCATAAGGCAATTCATCTGTGAATCCTCTTGTCCGGTTGTGGCGGACGCGATTTTTCCTTCTTGTTAAACCACTGATTGTATTTTGGTGGGCTAAGGGCTGAACGGGCATGAGAGACAATATCCTTCGCATCCGGCCGTTGGACGTGCGCTGGCGGCTTCTGGAAGCCGCCAAGGATCGTATCGCGGTGGCGGAAACGCTCGATTCGCTGATCGACGTCGTGCGCGCGACGGCGCGGGCGGTGTGTTCCGCCGACGGCGTGACCTTCGTCCTGCGCGATGGCGACAAATGCCACTATGTCGAGGAAGACGCGATCTCGCCCCTGTGGAAGGGTCAGCGGTTCCCGATGGAAAACTGCATCTCCGGCTGGGCGATGCTGAACAGCCGGACCGTCGTCTTGAAGGACATCTACGCCGATGACCGCATCCCGCATGACGCCTATCGCAAGACGTTTGTGAAAAGCCTGGTGATGGTGCCGGTGCGCACCGAAGTCCCGGTCGCCGCCATCGGCGCCTATTGGCGCGAGCACCGCAATTTCACCGTGCAGGAAATCGCCACCATCGAAGCCCTCGCCGACGCGGTGGGCGAAGCGATGAGCCGCGCGGTCGCGGCGTAACTTTCTACGCACTCCCTCTACTCGTCATGGCCGCCCTCGTGGCGGCCATCCATTTTCCAGAGGCCGATGGCTTGAGTTAATGGATGGCCGGGACAGGCCCGGCCATGACGAAGAGGGAAGGCGACGCTAGACCCTCTTCTGAAAATGAAAACTCGTGATCGCGAGTTTTAGGCGGTGATAGAACCGGTGCGCGCCGAGGCGGTGCGTGCCGGAATCGAGATGGAATTCGTGGCACGCCTCCTTGCGCGCGAGGTCTTCCATCCACGCCATCAGTGCCTCGGCAAAACCCTTGCCGCGATGGGTCTCGAGACAGATCAGATCGTCCACATAAAGCGCCTTGCCCCACGCCAGCCATTCCGAAATGCGAAACCCGGCCGCCGCGACCGGCACGCCGTTGTCCTCGACATAGATCAGGCACCATCCGGATTGCTTCTGCTGCCGCCGCACGCGTTCAAGAAATTCCTCTTCGCTTTTGATGTGTGACCGCAACTCCCGCATCACCGGATAAACCCGGCGGATGTCGGCGTCGGCATCTGCCAAAATGACGTTCATGCGCCCCTGTCCCTCAAATCATCTTCTGCCTTGGCCATATCGTGACCACAGCTCTGGCAAAATAGTGGCGAAGAAAAAAAATGAGTTCGACCGCTGAAATGCACCGCAGGAGGGACAAAAGCGAACCGATCTAATGTTGGCCACGCTGATAAGCAAAATCATCGGGAGCACAATGAGGAGCGGCGTATTTCCCCGATCCATAAGCCAACAAAACGAAACGAACAGAATTCCCGTGCCGACGATAAAGATCGGCCACAATCGACTCTTCAACGGCGCGCCGAATAGTGGTGTGAAAAATATTACAAAGCTCGCGACAATAAGCACGACCCAGGTACCGACAAAAATCGGCCAGACCTGATCGGGCGAAGGCAACGACATCCTACTTCCCGCTCAGAATATCCTTCACCGTCGCGCTCGCTTTCGCGAAATCCATCTGGCCGGCGTAGCGTTCCTTCATCACGGCCATGACCTTGCCCATGTCCTTCATCGCGGTGGCGCCGGTTTCCGCGACCACGGCCTGCGCGGCAGCCTTCGTTTCTTCCGGGCTCATCTGCTTGGGCATGAAGGAGCGGATGATGTCGATCTCCTCGCGCTCGCCGGCGGCAAGTTCCGGGCGGTTGCCGGTGTCGTAGGCGGCCGCCGATTCCTCGCGCTGCTTGATCATCTTGGCGAGCAGCGTGAGAATTTCGTCATCGCCAAGCAATTCGCGGCTGGTTTCGGTGCGCGCGGCGATGTCGCGGTCCTTCAGCGCCGCCGTGACCATGCGCAGGGTCGAGAGGCGCTTGGCGTCCTTCGCCTTCATCGCCTCCTTGATCTGCTCGTTGAATTGCTCGCGCAGGCCCATGGCCGGTCTCCGGTTTCAATGCTGGAGCGATCCCATATCACGGCGCGGCAAAAAAGAACCAGAGCGGCGCGTTTCGCTATCATTTGGCCGTTATTGCCGCGCCGAATCCGCAGGTTCGGTTCTGGGGGCGGAAATGAGGGTAACGCGCACGATCTTGAGTCTTCTGGTTTTTGCGTGGTGTGGACCGGCACTCGCCGATACGACCACCCTGGAAACCGCCTACCGCGCAGCCGCCGAGCAGGTCGATAAGCATACCGACGATTACTGGCTGGACGGCAAACCGGAGGGCACACGCGCGCTCACCCGTGCCTGGAAACTGCTCGCCGAATGGGCGGCGGCTTATATGAACGAGCATCCTGCCGCCACGCCCGGCCTCCTGATGAACGCGGCGCCCAATGCCGCACAGACCCATTTCTCGGCAATTTCGCTCAGTCCGCGAACTTTGCTCGTCACAGCCTCGCTCGGCACGTTCGGCACGGAATTCATCATCGACGGCAGCCACGGGGATTTCAAACCGGCGTGGTCGATTCGCGGGCGTGCGGGGCGGAATATCTTTCCTCTTCTCGACGCTTGGGCCGCTGAAGCCTCCCAACGCAACTGCCGCGAGGCTGGAGATGAGAAGGATTGGGGACGCTGCTGCTCACTCCAGGGCGATGCAGCACGGTTGCCGGACGACGCCCAGGGGCGTCCGCGCTTCTATATCCAAGCCACCTATGCCCAGATGGCCGAGACAACCGTAGGCGCGCAGATCAGCTTCTGGACCTGGACCGGCAGCACGGCCGAGCCGCAATTCGTCAAGCGCTATGAATATAATATCGAGGACCAGAGCACGCACTTCAAAGATGGCAAGCTCATCATTCGCTCGACGGACTATTACCGGTCGTTTTTCTCCTGCGGGATGTGCGTCGGCCGGCAAATGAACTGGACCTTGCGCGTCGGGCCGGAGCAGATCGAAGATCTCGGCGCGATACCGGTGATTCCGGAACTGGATGCGGTCGACGAATTGCTCTCCCGCGCCGCGCGCCACCAGCCCGCCGACGATCTGGCCACGCCGGAGGTTATCGCACTCGCGACATCTGTGATGGACGGCACTTATCACGACGACACTGACCACGATTACATATCTGCCGGAATGATGGGGGATACCTCTGTGCGGCTGCGTGGAGAGCGAACGCTGGTATGCCTGCAGACCGACGAAGCCGGAACATTCAAACTCGCAATGGAGCGACGTGGCGCCGGATTTTTCATCTCCGACCTGAAAGTTTCGCCGGACAGCCCCGGCTGCCACCGCGACAAGCCTTGACCGGCACGGCCGCCGCGACTATGCCTCGGCAAATTCGAGGCCTCCCATGAGCAAGACCGATTCCCCAACCGCCGTGTCTCCGGCGGCAGAACTTTCGCGCGCTGCCCTGGTTCTGGCGGACGGAACCTGTTTCGAGGGGCACGGGTTCGGCGCGAACGCGCAGGCGGTGGGCGAGGTCTGCTTCAACACCGCGATGACGGGTTATGAGGAAGTGCTGAGCGATCCGTCCTATGCCGGGCAGATCGTGTGCTTCACCTTCCCGCATATCGGCATTGTCGGCACCAACGACGAAGATATCGAGTCGATCAATCCGGCGGTGCGCGGCCTCATCGTGCGCGCGGATGCGACGCATCCGTCCAACTGGCGCAACCTCGCGACACTCGACCGCTGGCTGAAGCGTCACAACATTCCGGCGATCAGCGGCATCGACACGCGCGCGCTCGCCTCGCGCATCCGCGAGAAGGGCATGCCGCATGGCGTGATCGCGCATGGCGCGTGCGACACAGCGGCGATGACGAAAGTGGCGAAGGACTTCTCCGGTCTCGAAGGCCTCGATCTCGCGAAGGATGTGAGCGCGCGTCAGACGAGCAAGTGGCAGGAAACACCGTGGCAGCTGGGCCATGGCTATGGGGCACAGGACAAGCCGCAATTCCGTGCGGTGGTGATCGACTATGGCGTCAAGCGCAACATCCTGCGCGAACTCGCCGGCGTCGGCGCGGATATCACTGTTGTGCCCGCGAATGCGACCGTCGAAGACGTGATGAAGCACAAGCCGCATGGCGTTGTGCTGTCCAACGGCCCCGGCGATCCGGCGGCGACGGGCGCATACGCGATCCCGACGATCAAAGGCTTGATCGACGCCAATGTGCCGGTGTTCGGCATCTGCCTCGGCCATCAGATGCTCGGCCTCGCGCTCGGCGGACAGACGAAGAAGATGACCCAAGGCCATCACGGCGCGAACCATCCGGTGAAGGATCTGGAAACCGGCAAGGTCGAGATCGTGTCGATGAACCACGGCTTCACGGTGGACAGCGACAGTCTGCCCAAGAGTGTAAAGCAGACGCATGTCTCTCTGTTCGACGGTACCAATTGCGGCCTGCGCGTCGAAGGCAAGGACGTGTTCAGCGTGCAATACCACCCCGAGGCGTCGCCGGGCCCAATGGATTCGCACTATCTATTTGAACGTTTTGCCGACGCCGCGAAGAAGCGAGCGTAACCCTCCCCTCACCATGGCCGCCCTTGAGGCGGCCACCCAGCTAGCGAGCGTCAGCGAGCGAAAAGACTCTTAATGTGCGGCGCGTAGACACGCGCCTGCTGGGTGGCCGGGTCAAGCCCGGCCATGGTGAAAAAATTAAATCGCTTCCGCACCCAGCGCTTCACACCAATGCGCGCGGCGTTCTTTCAGCATGCGGTCGCGGCCGAAGACGAGTTGTTCGTCGGTGAGCGCCTCGACAGGTTCAAAAGTGAAACTGTCCGCGCCATGCGCGTTCCACGCGGCCTGCAGAGACGCCGGCTTCTGCCCGCCCTGACGGAGCGCGAACGACACGCGATTCCAGATTGCCGACAGCTCCGGTGCCGCGCCGACCCATACCTGATCCGTCGCCGTGCAACGCACGACATAGATGCCGGGTTCGGCCTTGCGCTCCTTGTATGCCGCCAACGCGGCCTTCTTGTCTTCGTTCTTCATGTGCGTGCCGCGTCCGCTTTGGCGAAATGCGCCATCTGGTCCGCGTGTGCTTTCTTGAAAGCCGCGCGGGCCGTGGCGCGTTCGACATAAGCGCGACAGGCCGGATAATCCTTCAACCCATCGAACCGGTCCACGACGCGCAGCACATCCGCCATCATGATATCGGCGATGGAGAATGAGCCCGCGAGCCATTCGCCTTTTTCCAGCACGGGCTCCATGCGCGAGAGACGGAGCTTCGTGAAATCGTCGATCCACTTCCAGGTCTTCGCGTCATCGGCGAAGCCCATGAAGTTGAACATCACCCAGGGCAGGCTCGCCATCTCCACCGAATTGAGCGCGGCGAATAGCCATTCCTTCGCTTCGGCGCGCTTCTTTGGGTCAGTCGGCATCAGCTTGTCGCTCAGCTCGCCCAGATGCAGCAGGATCGCGCCGCTCTCGAAGATCGAGATGTCGCCGTCGGTCAGCCATGGTACCTGGCCGAACGGCTGATGCGCGATGTGATCAGGCCCGCGCTCTTTAAACGGGGTGCTCTCGACGCGATAAGGTAGCTCCGCTTCCTCCAGCGCCCAGCGCGCGCGCAGATCGCGCACAAAGCCCCACACCATTTCGGGAACCCAGTCGTAAGTCGTCAAAACCAGCTCACCCATCGGCCACTCCTATCGCTATCCTTTATGTACCACGCGTTTGAGGCGGCGTTCCCGATCGCCCGCCGTCATTCGTCCTCCAGGCGCCATGGCGGAAAGCGCCGGTTCCCGCCCGCCCAATAAAGACACAGCCGGTTGCCGGCGGGATCGCGGAACCAGGCCTCGCGCCATTTCCAGCTTTGGTCGACGGGATCGTTCTCGAACACGATGCCTTTGCTTTTCAGATCGGCGACGCGCGCGTCCAGATCCTCGCATTCGAAATAGAGATGCGGGCCGTTTGCTACGCCGGTCGCATCGCCGAGATGCAGCGAGAAGGTGCTTTCACCATCGCCGATTTCGAAGCGCGCGTAGTGATCGTTCTTCACGATCATGCGGAAGCCGAGCGTGCGATAGAACGCGATCGAGGCGTCGAGATCGACGGCGGTGACGGTAACCTGATTGAGCTTCATCGATTCAGCCATTCGGGTTTGAGGATCGACATCTGCACGAAGGAGCGGCGCTCGCCAGTTTGATCGTCAAAATAAGCTTCGCGCACGATGCCCTCCTCGGTCCAGCCCATCGATCTGTAGACGTGGCGCGCACGGGCATTGTGCTCGACAACCTCCAGCCAGAAGCGGTGCACATTGGTGTTCGCGAATACCCAATCCTGCACGGCGGCCAGCAGGCGCCGGCCATTGCCCTTTTCCGCGTCGTGCACGGCGATGCGTTTCAGATAGAGGTTTTCCGGCCTCAGCCAGCTGTCATACAGAATGACGAAACCTGCATCGCCACGTTCATCGCTGCCGATGAGATAGGTGAATGCCTCATCGGCCATCCAGCGCGCATGCTTTTCTTCCGGCCAGCGGCCGACGAAGCGGTCGTAACCCGGGCGCCGCTCGCACGCCATGATGAAAGCGATGTCGGAAGGTTCGGCCGGACGAAGCGTGATGCTCATCCGGCCGATTTTAGGTGTGCGTCAACGGTTGTCCAATTGCGCACGAACGGAATCGAGTCCCAATCGCGTGATGCGATAGGGCCCGCCGCCGAGCGATGCAATCAGACCGCGGCGTTTGAGCTTCTTGAACAGATCGAGTGTGCAATCCGACAGCCTATGGCCGTCGCGGTTGTAGCAATCGACCTCGGTGATGCGGTTGTCACGCCAGATGTGTTGAATGCGTCCGCCCTGCGCGAGGCAGTGCAGGACGCGCTGCTCCAGTTTCGAGATATTCAAAGGAATTGTCTTTCATCACGCTGAACTCCGCGAACGGCGCGCGAAAAGGCGCACGCGGTTCACGTGTCTTGCGCCGGTCAGAAGAACCGGCAATCAGCGGATGACGACAATCTCTTGCATAGTCCCTCAGATAGAGACGGTGGAGGACGGCGATGTACGGATCGTTGCGCGCGCTGTCAACGGGCCGCGATCAGGGCTGGTCGTTCGGCGCGACGAAACGCTGATAGATCAGCAGGTCCAGCGGCGGCACCTTGTCTTGCCCCGCGATCTGGCCCAGCAGGTCATGCGCCTGACCGCGATGGTGGGTCTGGTGGTTGAAGAGATGCGCCAGGATATCGCGCACCGGCTGGCTCTGCGGCGCGCCGCTTGTGGTTTCATAGGCGCAAGGTGAGGCGATCTGCTCTTCCGGCAATGCGAACACATGCGCGATGATGCGCGCGTTTTCCGCGTCTCGCGCCGCACGCAGGGACGGCATGTCCGCATGCAGGATTTCGTCGAGTTTGACGCCGCGCTGCGAATGTCCTTCGAGCCTGCCCATCCAGAGCCGGTCCGTCACCACAAGATGGTTCAGCGTGCCGAGCAGCGACTTGAAATAGCCGCCACGATCCTCTGCGAGTTGCTCCGGGCTGAGCCGCGCGGCGCCGTCGTAAAGCTGGTTGTTTGCCCAGCGATTGTAGAGTGCAAACTGACGAAAATGATTCTGCAACGGTCCCGGCATAGGCCAGAGACTAGCGCCGCAACTCGACCACGTCGAATGTGGATTCCTGCACCGGGTACGGCATCTCCAGGCGCGCGCCGCCGGAGATCGCTGTCATCCGGCCGATCTGATCGTCCGGCGTCGCAACGGCACCGACCGAGGCGCCGTTGCCGGAATAGCGATGCGGCGGCTCGCCCTTCACCCACGACGCGCCGAGATACACATAACCATTGCCGTCAGGATAGAGCGTGCCGGCCATGCGCTGCGAGCCGCTGGTTTTCTCGAAGCGGAGCATGCCGCCGTCTTCGAACACGCGGCAGTGAAACCAGGTGTATTCCTTCGACGGCGTCATGCCGCCGAGCTTGATCGTGCGACAGCGGTAATTGCCGGTGATCGATCCGCCGGTTGCCGGTGCACTCAGCACCGCCTGCGCCACGCCATTGGATTCCGCGAGACCCTGCTCACGCGCCTGGCCGAGACGCGCGAGGCGCGATTGATCGAAGGAGGAGGCTTCGTCCTGCCAGCCGGCCTGTGCGGCCACTGGAGTCAGAATCGCTGCCGCGACCAGAATTGCGTTAAGCGTCTGCCTCATTGCCGCTCTCTCCTTCACCGCCGGACTCCGAGGCCACCCAGGCCCGAAGCTCGGCGGATGTGGGCATGCCCACAACGTTAAAGCCGGCGTCGACGAAATGGATTTCGCCCGTCACGCCGCCTGAGAGATCGGAAAGCAAATACAATGCCGCGCCGCCGACATGGTCGAGCTCCACGGTTTTCTTGAGCGGCGCCTGCGTCCTGTTCCATTTGAAGACAGTGCGCGCATCGCCGATGACCGCGCCCGCGAGTGTGCGCATCGGCCCGGCGGAGATCGCGTTCACTCGGATTCCATCACGGCCGAGATCGGCAGCGAGGTAGCGGACACTCGCCTCCAGCGCCGCCTTCGCCACGCCCATCACATTGTAGTTCGGCATGACACGCGTGGCGCCGAGATAGGTGAGCGTGATCAGCGAACCGCCGGTACCGCCTGCGCTGGGCGGTGTCATCAGATGCGAGGCGCGATTGGCGACCGCGGTGAACGAGTAGCAGGAAATGTCCATGGAACGGGCGAAATTGCCGCGTGTCGTATCGACATAACGGCCCGTCAGCTCATTGCGATCGGAGAACGCGATGGCGTGCACGACGAAATCGATCATGCCCCATTCCTTCTTCAGCGTGTCGAAGGCGGCGTCGAGTTCTTCGTCCTTCTCCACATCGCCGGGCATCATCAGGGTCGAATTGCCCTGCGGGATGAGACGGCGAAGGCGCTTGGCCTGCGCCTCACCCTGATAGGTGAAGGCGAGTTCGGCGCCATGCGCTTTCAGCATGCGTGCGATGCCCCAGGCGATGGAATGATCGTTCGCGACGCCCATGATGAGGCCGCGCTTGCCCTTCATCAGTGTGCCAGTTTGGGACGGCGCTTCAGCTGTCATGGCGCTGGAACACGAGCGTTGCGTTGGTGCCGCCGAAGCCGAACGAGTTCGACATGGCGACGTTGATCTTCGCGTTGTCGATGCGCTTGCGCACGATGTTCGCGTCCGCGACCGCGGGATCGAGTTCTTCGATATTCGCGCTTTCGGCGATGAAACCGTTCTGCATCATCAGAAGCGTGTAGATCGCCTCGTGCACGCCGGCCGCGCCCTGGCTGTGGCCGGTCAACGATTTCGTGGCGCTCACGGGCGGCATCTTGTCGACACCGAAGACCTGCTTGATCGCATCGATCTCCGGGATATCGCCCACCGGCGTCGAGGTCGCGTGCGGATTGATGTAGTCGACCGGCGCTTTGACGTTCTCCAGCGCCAGCTTCATGCAGCGCACCGCGCCCTCGCCGCTCGGCGCCACCATGTCGGCACCATCGGCACTCGCGCCATAGCCGACGATCTCGGCATAGATCTTCGCGCCGCGCGCCCTCGCGTGCTCCAGCTCTTCGAGGATGAGAATGCCGCCGCCGCCGGAGATCACGAAGCCGTCGCGGTTCTTGTCATAGGCACGCGAGGCTTTTTCCGGCGTGCCGTTGAACTTCGACGACATCGCGCCCATCGCGTCGAACAATTCGGAGAGCGTCCAGTCGAGTTCTTCGCCGCCGCCGGCGAACATCACGTCCTGCTTGCCCCACTGGATCATCTCATACGCATTGCCGATGCAATTCGCAGACGTCGAACAAGCCGACGAGATCGAATAGTTCACGCCTTTGGTCTTGAACCAGGTCGAAAGATTCGCGGAGCACGTCGACGACATCGCCTTCGGCACTGCGAACGGCCCGATGCGCTTGGGCGAGGAGTTCTGGCGCGTGATATCGGCCGCCGTGACAATCGCTTTCGTGGAAGGACCGCCCGAGCCGACGATCAACCCCGTGCGCGGATTGGAGATGTCTTTCTCTTCGAGGCCTGCATCGCGGATCGCCTGATCCATCGCGACCCAGCAATAGCCCGCGCCATCGCCCTGAAACCGGCGCGCGCGGCGGTCCACCACCGCATCGAGATCGATCTTCAGGCTGCCATGCACCTGCGAACGGAAGCCGAGCCGCACATAATCGTCGGCGGTCACGATGCCCGATTTCGCCTCACGCAACGACGCGACCGTCTCCTGCGCGTTGTTGCCGATCGAGCAGACAATGCCCATGCCGGTGACGGCTACACGTCTCATAGAAATCCTTCCCCGATAACTCCTCCACCGTTTACGGGGGAGGTGCGTTGCGAAGCAACGCGGAGGGAGAGCATTGCACCGGCCCCCCTCGCCGTCTTCGACGGCACTCCCCCCGTAAACGGGGGGAGATGAACGCTGTAAATCATCAGGCCGCCGGCGCGGGTGCAGCCTCTGTAAACAAGCCCACGCGCATATCCTTTGCGGAATAGATCGGCTCGCCATCCACCTTCATGATGCCGTCGGCGATGCACAGCACGAGCTTGCGCATGATCACGCGCTTCATGTCGATGTAGTAGCTGACCTTCTTGGCCGTCGGCAGAACCATGCCGGTGAACTTCACTTCGCCGACGCCGAGCGCGCGGCCCTTGCCCACGCCGCCGAGCCAGCCGAGGAAGAAACCCGCGAGCTGCCACATCGCGTCGAGGCCGAGGCAACCCGGCATCACCGGATCGTTGAAGAAGTGGCATTTGAAGAACCAGAGGTTCGGATTGATGTCGAACTCGGCCTCGACGACACCCTTGCCGGCCGAACCGCCCTCTTCCGAAATCTTGGTGATGCGATCGAACATCAGCATCGGCGGAAGCGGGAGTTGCGCATTGCCCGGACCGAACATTTCGCCGCGCGCGCAGGCAAGAAGCCCCTGCATGTCGAAGCTGGATTTGCGGGCGGGATTGGGGGTGTCCACGGAGAGTTCCTTCTGCCCGCCCCTTGACTTGGGCGGCGCGTGAGCCAATGTTGTTTAGAAGCATTCTAACGTTCGGAATGCTATCTTAGCAAAGATGCGGCGCGGGTGTTAACTGCGCAAGAGGTTCGACGGTTTCGTGATGCGCCGGAAATCCAGCGAAATGACGGAGGAACAGACCACCGCGCGGTTGCGCGAGGCAGGTTTGCGCCCGACGCGCCAGCGCATGGAACTCGCCGGTCTCCTGTTCCGCGACGGCGACCGCCACATGACGGCGGAAAGCCTTCACGACGAAGCGCTGGATGCCGGTATCAAAGTGTCGCTCGCGACCGTCTACAACACGCTGCACCAGTTCACCGAAGCGGGATTGCTGCGCCAGGTCGTTGTTGACGCGGCGCGATCCTATTTCGACACAAACATCGGCAATCATCAGCACTTCTATTGTGAGGATGAGAACCGGCTGATCGACATTCCCGGCGACTCGATCGAAGTCGCGGGCGTTCCGGCGCCGCCCAAGGGCATGCAGGTCGATCGCGTGGATGTCGTCATCCGCGTTCGCCGCGGTTGACACGGAACTTTCTTCTTTAGAACCATTCTAAACTGTTGACACAGGCCTGCATGCGGACGCAATCTCCCGCCCCGGATCAACCGCGTTTGCCAAGAAACGCCCAAAGGAGCCCCACCATGGCAGCCCTGAAAGACAGCAAAACCGCCCAGAATTTGCGCGACGCCTTCGCCGGCGAAAGCCAGGCCAACCGCCGCTATCTCTATTTCGCACAGAAGGCCGACGTCGAAGGCTTCAACGATGTCTCCGCCGTGTTTCGCTCCACCGCGGAAGGCGAGACCGGTCATGCGCACGGCCATCTCGAATATCTCGAAGCCGTCGGCGATCCGGCGACCGGCGAGCCGATCGGCGACACCTCGCTGAACCTGAAGGCCTCCATCGCCGGCGAGACGCACGAATACACCGACATGTATCCGGGCATGGCCAAGACCGCGCGCGACGAAGGCTTCGACGAGATCGCCGACTGGTTCGAGACGCTCGCGAAAGCGGAGAAGAGCCACGCCGGACGTTTCCAGAAGGCGCTCGATACGCTGGGTAAGTAAGAAAACACATAAGAAAAGGGAATAGGGAGTAGTGAGTAGGGAGTAGCGGACCGCGCTGCTTCTACTCCCTATTCCCTACTCACTACTCCCCATGTCCCGAGAAGGCTCCCTCGAAGCCCCTACCCGCCATCCCCTCGACTGGCAGAATCCGGACTTCACCGACGCGGCGAAGCTGGATGCCGAGATGCGGCGCGTGTTCGATATCTGTCACGGCTGTAGGCGGTGCTTCAATCTCTGCGACTCGTTCCCGCGCCTGTTCGATCTGGTCGATGAAAGCCCGGACGAAGTGCATGGCGTGAAGTCGGAAGATTTCGGCAAGGTCGTGGAGGCCTGCACGCTCTGCGACATGTGCTTCATGACCAAGTGTCCCTATGTGCCGCCGCATCCGTTCCAGCTCGACTTCCCGCATCTGATGCTGCGCTACCGCACGGCGGAGGCGAAGAAGGGCAACAAGGATTTCACCGCGCGCCAGCTCGCCGAGATGGACCGCAACGGCAAACTGGCCGTGCCGCTGTCGCCGATCGCCAACTGGGCGTCGGACGAGAACAACAAACTCACGCGTCCCGCGATGGAAGCGGTGACCGGCATTGATCGCACTGCACCGCTGCCGAAATTCGCATCGCAGACGTTCATGCGGCAGGACAGGAAGTCGCCCGCGACGGTCAACACGTCCGCGCCCGCATACGGCAAGCGCAAGGCCGCGATCTATGCCACCTGCTTCGTCAACTACAACAAGCCCGACACCGGCATGGCGGCGCGCGCCGTGCTAAATCATCTGGGCGTTGAGACCAAGGCCGCTTATCCCGGCTGCTGCGGCATGCCGTTCCTGGAGCAGGCCGAACTCGACCGCGTGGCGACACAGGCGAAGAAGGTTTCCGCCGAACTCTGCAAGCTGATCGATGAAGGCTACGACATCATCGCGCCGACGGCGTCTTGCGGATTGATGCTGAAATTCGAATGGGCGCTGGTCGTGCCCGACGACGAGAACGTCAAGCGCCTGTCGAAGGCCGTGTTCGACATCGACGAATATGTCGTCGACATCGCGAAGAAACACGGCCTGCCCGACGGCATGAAGCCGCTGCCCGAAGGCGTGACGGTGCATCTCGCCTGTCACGCACGCGCGCAGAACATGGGCCCGAAAGCGGCGGAGATGCTGAAGCTGATCCCCGACACACCGGTGGATGTGATCGAGCGCTGCTCCGGCCATGGCGGCACGTTCGGCGTGGTGAAGGAAACGCGCCAGCCTGCGCTGAAAACGGGACGGCCTGTGTTCCGCACAGCGGCGCAACAGGCGCGCGGCCACATCGTGTCCGATTGCCCGCTGGCCGCGCAGCACATCGTGCACAACGTCAAAGAACTGAACGCCAAGGACGGCAAGGAAACGAAAGCGAAGGAGCCGGAACATCCAATCCAGATCTTCGCGCGCGCCTATGGCCTTTTGGAGAGTTGAATGAACGCCGCACAACGCAAGATCACCGAAGCCGATATTCTCTCGGATGCCGATTACGCTGCGCAGCGCGCGACGCTGCGCGCGGACTCGATCGCGACCAAGAAGAACCGCCGCATCGAGGTCGGCCCCTTCGCGACGTTCTATTTCGAGAGCTATCAGACGATGTGGCTGCAGGTGCAGGAAATGCTGCGCATCGAGAAGGGCGGCAAGGACCAGATCGCCGGCGAACTCGAAGCCTACAATCCACTGATCCCCCAAGGCTCCGAACTGATCGCCACGCTGATGCTCGAAATCGAAGACGCCACACGCCGCGACAAGGTCCTGCGCACCCTCGGCAACATCGAAGAGACCGCATTCCTCGACCTGAACGGCGAACGCATCAAAGGCACCCCCACCGAATACGAAGACCGCACCACGCCGGAAGGGAAGACGTCGTCGGTGCACTGGGTACGCTTCGTCTTCACACCCGCGCAGATCGCGACGTTCAAAAGCGGCGAAGGACAGGCGGCGCTCGGCTTCAATCACCCCAATTACGGCCACATGGCGGTGATCCCGGCGACGGTGCGCAGCGAACTGTCGAAAGACTTCGCGTAGCACCCTCCCCATTCACCATGGCCGGGCTTGACCCGGCCACCCAGTAGGCGCGCGTCCGCGCGCCGCACAAATGACTCACGCGGAGTCGCGGAGAAGAAAGAGACTCCGCGAACTCCGCGTCTCCGCGTGAAACAACTTCATATCGCTCACTGACGTTCGCTGGCTGGGTGGCCGGGTCAAGCCCGGCCATGGTGTGGTTAGGTCGAGCTCATCTGCTCATAGAGCGCCGCGATGCGGTTCACACCGTCTTCGGCTTCGGCGCGATCCGGCGTCTCGTTGGTATCGCCATACCCGCGCATGTCGCCGCCTTCGAGCATTTGCACGACGATGCCGTCGCGGCGCGAGAGGACGCTGACGCCGTCCCAATACAAACCGTAATTCACTTCCGGCTGCGGGATCAGCCAGCCGATCTGGCCGCGCACGGGGACGACGCTGTCGTCCTTGCACAATTCGCGCGCGGCATAGCCGGTGCAGTTGATGATCACGTTCTCTCTCAGGCGCGCTACATCGCCAAGCGCGTTGAACTCCGCATGCACGAGCTTTCCGCCGGCGGCAAAGAAATCGCTCATCAGCGTGTGACCGAGATCGGCGATGTTGAACTGCATCTGCGAATTGTGCCGGACGTCCGATGTCGCGGGGAACGGCGTCGATCCCGGCGGCAGCTCCGTGCTGTGCGCGGCAATATCGACGATGCGGTCGCTGTAGCTCGCGAACTCCAGCGGCGATGGCGGATGTTGCGTGGCATGCGCGCCGCCGCTGAGAAAATAACGGTCGGTGAATTCGACCGGCGTGCCGGGCAGACCCAGATAACGGCGATAGGTGTGGAATGAGATGCGCGCCATCTGCTCCCACAGCGCGGGAAAATCCGGCGATACCTTATCGGCGAGCGCGATGCGCGAATCCGGCGTCCAGCTCCCGGTGGCGCGGGCCGAGCGCGTGTCGGGCAGCAGGTCGCGCGCATAGATCGTGACCTGTGCACCCGCCTGCTGCGCGGTGATCGCGGCGGTGAGGCCGAGCGCGCCGCAGCCGATGACCGCGATCTCCTTCGGGCTCGACTGCATCGCTTTGCCGACGACGACATGCGCGGAGCCCCAGGACAGCGACCAGCCGCTGCCGCCGTGGCCATAATTGTGGACGACAAGCTTGTGGCCGACGGTCTCCGCATCGAGACGCGGCCCCTGCGCGCGAAACGGGCGCAGGCAGACGGTGATGTCGAAGAGTCGATTCACGCTCGCGCGGATCGGCGCGAGCTGAATCTTCGGCGCGACTGGCGCAGGCGCAGCAGTGGTCGCACAACCGGCGAGTCCGAGAAGGCCGAGGCTCGCAGAGCCCTGGATCAGACGTCGCCGGTCGAGCGCCTCACGCATGCATTACCGCGGCGGACCGCCCATGAAATCCATCTTTCCGAGTTCGACGCCAACATGGCGCAGGATCGAATAGGTGGTGGTGGCGTGGAAGAAGAAGTTCGGCAGCGAGAAGCCGAGCAGATACATCTGGCCCTTGAAGTTCATGTCTCCCCGCGGCGTCTTCATCACGATGTCGCGCTCTTCACTGCCGTCGATCTGATCGGGCTTGAAGCTCTGCACATGCGCGATGGCTTTCTCGATACGAGTCTTGAGTTCGGAAAATGTCGTTTCTGTGTCGGGGAACGGCGGCGGCTCGGTGCCGGCGAGACGCGAGATGCCGCGTACCGCCTGATCGGTGAAGATCTGCACCTGTTTCACCAGCGGATGCATGTCGGGATAGAGCCGCGCCTGCAGCAGCGCCGCGGGATCGATCTTGCGCGCTTCCGCGAACGCGGCACCTTTGTCGAGCACCTTCGCCGTGGCGTTCAGATATTGCACATAGACAGGCACGCTCGCCTGATACATCGAGATCGTCATGACCACTCCTTGGGATTTGTTTTTATAGTGAGCGGTCAGGTTAAACGCATTGCCGTTGCCTGTTCCAGTTCGGCGATGGCCTGCGGACCGGTTTCGACGCGAATAGTGATCATCCCCATCGCGCGTGCGGGTTTAAGATTGCCGCCGAGATCGTCGAGATAGACACATTCTTCCGGTGCGACCGAAAGCGCCTCGCACATCATCTGATAGATGCGCGGATCGGGTTTGCGCAAACCCACTTTCGACGACTCGATCAGGTGATCGAACATGTCGATAATTTCACGGCGATAGAGAGAACCGGGCTTCGCATTCTCCGTCGTCATCGACGGCACGTTGTTGGTGATGCAGCCGGTCTTGAATTTGGTCTTAACGCGGCGCAGTGCCTCGACCATCTCCGGCCGCACATCGCCGGACAGCAGCGGAATGACATCGCGCCCCGGCACGTCGTGACCGAACGCCTTCGCTTCGGCCGCGAACAGTTTGTCGAAGCCGTCGAGATCGACCTCCGCGCGCTCGAACTTCGCCCAGGCGTTTTCGAGATGGTTGGTCGAGTTGATCTTGCGGATGAGATTGTCCGGCAACCCGCGCTCGCGCTCATAGCGGTTGAACGCCTCGAACGGCGACGACGTGAACACCCCGCCGAAATCGAAAACCACCGCTTTGATCATGGGCTTTGCCTTTGAGACTTGCGCCGATCAAGCAGCCGCGCCCTAATCGGTCAAGAGGAACGCACCATGACGGAACGGCAGCCTTACACACCGGCGGAAAGTAGCGGCACAGCGCCTGCACGCGGACGGCTTGCGGGCAAGCGCATTCTCGTCGTCGGCGGCGGGCAGATGGATATCGGCGAGGACGACACGCCCATCGGCAACGGCCGCGCGATGAGCGTGCTGTTTGCGCGCGAGGGTGCGAGTGTCGTCGTCGCGGATCGCGATGCCAAGGCAGCGGACGCGACCGTCGCGCTGTGCGAAGGTCGCGCGTTTGCGATCACCGCCGATGTCACGAAAGAGTCCGACATCGCGCGCATGGTCGAGGAGAGCATCGCGAAACTCGGCGGTCTCGATGGGCTTGTACTCAACGTCGGCATCGGCGCGGGCGGGCCGTGGCTGGAAGGCACGACGCGCGAAAGCTGGGACAAGGTGTTCGCGATCAACCTCACCAGCCACATGCTGACGGTGAAGGCCGCGCTGCCGCATTTGAGCGAAGGCGCGAGCATCGTCTTTATATCCTCCATCGCGGGCCTCATCGCGGGCAGCCGCCTGCCCGCCTACGACGCGTCGAAATCCGCGCTGTTCGGATTGTGCCGCCATGTCGCCTTCGAAGGCGCGCGCCGTGGCATCCGAGCAAACGTCATCGCGCCGGGATTGATGGACACCTCTATCGGCCGCCTTGCCTCGCGCGGACGGCCGAACCGCACATCGACCAACATCCCGCTCGGCCGTCAGGGCACGGGCTGGGAGACGGCCTATGCCGCGTTGTTCCTGATCTCGGATGAAAGCGCCTACATCACCGCGCAAACCCTCGCGGTCGATGGCGGATTGAGCGGACTCTAGAACGGACGATCCCCCACAATCGTCACGCGTTCCATGCGACGCACCGCCGGGAAGTAATCCGACACCGCGTAGTGCTGGCTCGAACGATTGTCCCAGAAGGCAATCGAATTCGCCTGCCAGCGGAAGCGGCACTGATATTCCGGGATCGCGGCCTGCGCATAGAGATGTTTCAGCAGCGCGTCGGATTCCTCGCGCTCCATGCCCACGATGTATTGCGTGAAGCCGACATTGACATAGATGCCCTTGCGGCCCGTCTCCGGATGCGTGCGCACCACCGGATGCTCGGCCATCGGATATTTCCTGTTGAACTCTTCGATCTTCTCCGCGCTCAGCCCACGCTTCTCCATGCCTTTGCGGAAATGCGCGAAGTCATGCATCGCGGTCCGGCCTTCGATCTTGGCTTTCACCGCGTCGCTCAAACCGTCATACGCCGCATACATGTCGGCGAACAGCGTGTCCCCGCCGACCGGCGGCACTTCGAGCGCGCGCAGCACGGAGCCGAGTGACGGCTCCAACCGCCATGTCACATCGGAATGCCACGCGTTCTCGCGACCCTTGTTGGTCTCGTCATGGGTGATCGCCATGACTTCGGGATAGCCGTCCTTGTGCGGCGCGAAGGGATGCACTTCGAGCTCGCCGAACAACCGAGCGAAAGCCAGATGCTGCTCCGTCGTGATGTCCTGATCGCGGAAGAACAGAACCTTGCGATCCAGCAGTGCGGCGCGCAGGCCTTTGAGCGTTTCCGCTGCGACAGGTTTGGAAAGATCGATGCCTTCGATCTCCGCACCGATCAGCGGCGTGAGCGGAACAAGCTTGAACGGAAGTGCGTCCGCGATCCTGCTCTGTTCGGTCATGGGCTTCCTCCGGCCTCGGGTTTGCGCATAGCCTAGACCCGCGAAGACAGAACCGCCAAGGCCGCTCCGATGACATTGCCAAAGACTCTGGTCGTCTACGAACATCCGCTCTCGCCCTATGCGCAGAAGGTCAAGATCGCGCTCGACGAAAAAGGCATCGCCTATGAGGCGAAGATGCCGGTCGCCATCGGCAGCGGGCAGCCGGATCGTGAATTCCTGCGCTCCAATCCGCGCGGCGAGGTGCCGTCGCTGATCGACGGCGAGGTCGCGATCTTCGATTCGACCATCATCCTCGAATACATCGAGGACAAATGGCCCACGCCGGCGCTTCTGCCCAAGGATCCCGTGAAGCGCGCGCAGCTGCGCACCATCGAGGACGTGATGGATACGTCATTCGAGCCGATCAACTGGGGCCTCGGCGAGATCAAATGGTTCAAGCGCGCGGAAGGCGAACGCGCCCGCACGCTCGAAGCACGTGCGTCGAACCAGGCGCGCGGCATCTATGAGTGGCTGACGCGACAGCTCGGCGATGCGCAATGGTTCGGCGGCGATACGTTCGGGCTCGGCGATCTGTCGGTCGTGCCGTATCTGAACGGCGCGCGCGGCAACGGCATCGGGCCGGATGAGAACTCGCCGCTCGGCCAATGGCTGAAGCGCGCCAATGCGCGGCCGTCGGTACAGAAATCGGCGGGCGCCGCGGCGGCGGTCGTCACCTCGATGACGCAGGTCGATGCGGCGCTGAAGAGCGGGTTGTTCAAACGCGAATACCGCGACCATCGCCTGGAATGGATGATCCGCTCCGGCGGCCTCGACGTCGTGCTCGAGGGCATGAAGAACGACAACATCCGCTTTTCGAACGAGCTGCGCTGATGACTCTTTGTCGTCATGGCCGCCCTTGGTCGGTAGCGACAGCGTGCCGACGCCATCCATTTTCCAGAGGCCATTATTCCGTGTTGATGGATGGCCGGGACAAGCCCGGCCATGACGGATGGGGAGAGGAGTAAAAAATGACCGCGCATGAAATCATCTTCCACCATTACCCAACTTCTCCCTTCTCGGAAAAAATCCGCGTCGCATTCGGGATCAAGCAACTGGCGTGGCGCTCGGTCGAACAGCCCGTGATCATGCCGAAGCCCGATCTCATTCCGCTGACCGGCGGCTATCGCAAGATTCCGGTGATGCAGATCGGCGCCGATATCTATTGCGACACGCAGATCATTCTGCGCGAACTCGAACGCCGTTACCCCACACCGTCGATCTTTCCGGTCAAGAACGGACTCGCCTATTCCATCGGCTTCTGGAGCGACCGTCTGTTCTTCATGCCCACCGTCGGCGTCGTGTTCGGCGAGATCGGTCACATGGTGCCGGAGGAATTCAAACAGGACCGCGCCAAAATGTCCGGCAGCACGTTCTCGACCGAAGCGATCGCGGCCGCCGCGCCGTTCGCGAAAGACCAGTGGCGCGCGCATGCCGATTTCGTTGCCGAGACGCTGGAAGACGGCCGCGACTTCATGGGCGGCGCAAAGCCTGGTGCGGCGGACATCCACGCCTATATGAATTTCTGGTGGATCAAGGCCGCGATCCCGCATGTCGCCGGCGCGATGCTGAGCGAATTTCCGAAGATCGAAGCGTGGCGCGCACGCGTTGCCGCAATCGGTCACGGCAAGCAGACGCCGATGGAGCCGAAGGAAGCACTCGCCATCGCCAGGGCCGCGACGTCCGATGCAAAGCCTGAGACCGACGCCGCCGATCCGCGCGGATTCAAATCCGGCGACAAGGTCACCGTCTCCGCCGACGACTATGGCCGCGATCCCATCGCCGGCGAGATCGTGTTCAGCAATCGGCACGAAATCGCGATTCTGCGCAACGCACCGGAAGTGGGCGACGTCGTCGTCCATTTCCCCCGCGCTGGATTCGTTGTCGCGAAAGCCTAGTACGTCGGCCCGAATGCGCCGGCGGACAGCACGGTGTTGAGCACGTCGTTGTCGCCCAGCAACGGCGCCATCAGATATTCGCCGGTGATGAAACCTTTGTCGGCGGTCTCGGACCGGCTGACGAATCGCAGCGGCGTGCGCGCCGCAAGCACTGCTTCCGGCGCCGCCTGCCAGCGCGCACGGTGTTGCGGTGGTACCGCCTCATCGAAATACTTGCCGTTGAAGTCGCCCAGCACCTCGCCGAACTTGCCGCCCATCACACGCACGCGCCAGCGCTCGCGGCCATCGGGGCAGATCAGGCGTTCGTAGATCGCGATATCGGTGAGATAGGCACGCAGCAGCTGTGGCGTTAGGTCTCTGCGCCGGGGGATTCCGTCTTGCGCCGGAAGTCCGCGCCAAAGTGAAAGCAGCGCATTGAGCTTCGCGTTCGAAAAGCTCGCATCCGCGAAGCAGATGGAGTGCCAGCCTTCGCGATCGGCGAGCGCATTGTATATCCCGCATGCTTCAAGCGGCGTCGAACGATCCATGCGCGCTTATAGCATCGCGAATGGTTGAGAGACTGATAACCGCTTGCAATTGCCGAACTAATCGAGCGGCGAATGCGCCGCATCCTTGTGGCCGACATAGGTCGCGGCCAGCACCAGCGGCTGATCGGGAACTTCTTCGGCCAGGGGCGCCGCGAAGAATTCGCCTTTCAGGAAATCGTTCGTCTGCGTGCGGTAGTAATTGATGAACCGCAACGGCGCGCCATAACGGATGGTCGTGTCGAAACAAGCGAGCCAGTTCTGCAGTAGCGCCGGCGACACGGTCTCATCCAGCCAGCGGCCGGTATGCTCGCCGAACAATTGCGCAAGGCCGGAGCCGAAGAGACGAAAGCGATAGCGCCACACACCTTTCTGTCCGATCCGCTCGAGGAGAAAGATGTTGCGGATGAAGGGATGCAACGTGCGCATGTCGAAGGACGCGCGCGTTGGAAGACAACCGTTCGCTTTTCCATACCAGAGCGCACTGAGCGCCTTGAGCTCGGAACCGTCGAACTCCTTGGAAGGGTCGCAGCGATAGGGCCAGCCCGACAATTCGGCGTGCGCGTTGAGGGCGGCGGGCAAGCCGCTCATCTGCCGGCGGTCAAGCGTCAGCGCTTGTGCTAGGGCCATGACTTTCCCCTCGCCTGCACTATGCTCCGGCGTCATAAGCAAATCGTTAAGGGGCCGCGGTGATCGTCGAAATTTTACAGGGCAAAATCGAAGGCTTCGCCAAAGACGGCGTGCTGCGCTTTAACGGAATCCCCTACGCGAAGGCGCCGGTCGGCGATTTGCGCTGGCATCCCGCGCAAGCGCCGGAGCCATGGGACGGCGTTCGCGACGCGTCGCGCTTCGGAAATATCGCGCCGCAGGTGCAGAGTGCCGCCGAGGCATTGATCGGCGGCACGCCGGGTGAGCAGTCGGAAGACTGTTTGTATCTGAATGTCGTCACGCCTTCGCTCGAAGGTAAACGGCCGGTGATGGTGTGGATTCACGGCGGCGCATTCGTCACCGGCGCGGGGAGCCTGGGCACCTACAACGGCAAATACCTCGCTGTGCGCGGCGATGTCGTCGTGGTGACGATCAACTATCGCCTCGGCGCACTCGGATTTTTGAATCTGCGCGATGCGACGGACGGAAAGCTTCCCGGCACGGGCATCGAAGGCCTCAGCGATCAGGTGATGGCACTGCGCTGGGTGCAGCAGAACATCGCATCCTTCGGCGGCGATCCGGACAACGTCACCATCTTCGGCGAATCCGCGGGCGGCATGAGCGTCGGTGCGCTGCTGAGCATCGACGCGGCGAAGGGGCTCTTTCACAAAGCGATCCCGCAATCGGGTGCGGGGCACATCGGACGCAAGCGCGAGTCGTCCGCGAAAGTGGCAAAGCTTGTGTTCGACAAAGTCGGCGCGCACGATCCGGCGGCGCTCATGGCGTTGCCGCACAGCGCAATCCGGAAAGCACAGGCCGAGATCATAGAGGAAGCACGTAGCGGCGGCATGCCGGTCGCGCCCACAATCGATGAATCGCTGCTGCCGGTGCGTCCGATCGAACGCATCCGCGCGGGTTCGGCCGCTGGCATCCCCATCCTCACGGGCACGACGATGGAGGAATGGAAGCTCTTCACTGCCGCGCGGCCGAAGATGCGGCTGATGGGTGCGGACAAACTCCGCCACTACACCACCAACCTTGTCGGCGAAGACCACGAAGCGGCGTTGCTCGCGGCCTATGAAGGCTCGGCGTTCGAACGTTGGAACGCGATCATGACCGACCACACCTTTGCTGTTCCCGCATCGCGCCTGCTCGAAGCGCAGAGCGCGCACGCCCCGACGTATATGTATCGCTTCGACTGGCGCTCGCCATTGCTGGCGGGCGTGCTGGGATCGTGTCACGCGCTGGAGCTGGGCTTTGTGTTCGGCACCTACAACGAAAAGCGCGCGGGCCTGTTCTTCGGCAGCGGCCCGAAGGCGGACGCGCTCTCGCTTGCGATGATGGATGCATGGATCGCGTTTGCGCGCACCGGCGATCCAGGCTGGCCGCGCTATGACGCCGCCAAACGCGCAACAATGATCTTCGGCGACGGCGATCCGCATGTTGTGAATGCACCGGATGACGCGCGGCGCGCGGTGTGGGATGGAATTCCGGAAAATAAGATTGGGCCTTAATCTCCAACTCTACCGTCATGGCCGCCCTCGTGGCGGCCATCCATTTTCCAGAGGCTAAACGGTCCGAGTTAATGGATGGCCGGGACAAGCCCGGCCATGACGATTTTGGTGAAGCGCGCCAACGGAGAGCTTAATTCTCCAGCATCACCTTGCACTGGTGGCTTGGCTTGCGCAGCGCCTCGAACGCAGGCGGCAATTCGTCGAGCGTCACGATATCCGTGATCATGTGGCTGACGTCGATGCGGTCGGTCGCGATCATGCCGATGACGAAGTCGAAATCCGCGGGGCGGTAGCCGAGCACAAATTGCAGGTTGATCTCTTTCATGATGCCGATCAGCGGCATGATGGTGTCGGGCTGCTGGCACACGCCGGCGACGACGATGCGCGCGTTGCGCGGCGCTTCCATCATCGCGGCACCGATCATGCCCGGCGCACCGACGCATTCGAAGATGATGTCGGCACCTTTGCCCGCGATCTTCTCCACCTGCGGCGTCAGCGGCTGCGCGGGATCGATGGCGTCGGTCGCACCGAACTTTGCAGCCATCTGGCGGCGCACTTCGGCGCGCTCGCTGACGATCACATGGCGCGCGCCCAAGAACTTCGCCCACAGCATCACGGCGAGACCCACCGGCCCCGCGCCGATCACCAGCACCGTGGCACCACGCTCCATCTTCGCCATGTCGACGGCATGCAATCCCACCGCCAATGGCTCAACCAGTGCGCCTTCGCGGAACGAAACGGAGTCAGGCAAACGGAACGCGCCACTCGCGCCGATGCGCACATATTCGGCGTAGGCGCCGGGGCTTGAACCCAATCCGATGGAGATTCCTTTGCTGCACACCGCAGCGCCGCCGCGGAAATTCGTGCACGGGCTCGCATCGCCGCAGCAGATATAGGGAAAGCCCGCGACGCGATCGCCCGCTTTCCATTGCGATTTCGCGGCGCTTCCGACCTCGACGATCTCGCCCGCGAATTCGTGGCCCATGATGCTGCCGAGCGCGAGCGGCATGATCGAGGTCGGCTCGGTCATGTGCAGATCCGATCCGCAGATGCCGCAATTCTTCACGCGCAGAAGCACGTCATGCGGGCCTGGCGTCGGATCGGGCGCATCCGTGATCACCAGAGGCTTCGACATTTCCTGAAAGATCGCGGCGCGCATGGCATAATCCCTGGACAGATTGCGCGTGAGGTTATGTCATTGCGCAAAGACCGCAACGGGGAAACGTCATGACCGATCTTTACGCGACGGCACGGCAGATGCTGGCCGATCTCAACACCAAGCACATCTCCGCACGCGAATTGCTGGACGCGCACGTGGCGCGCAACGACACGCTCGCGAAATCCATCAACGCGGTGACCGTCACCGATCTCGACCGCGCAAAGAAAGATGCAGCCGCCATCGACGACGCGCGCGCGAAAGGCGCGAGCCTCGGCGTGCTCGCCGGCCTGCCAATGACGATCAAGGACGGTTACGACGTTGAGGCCATGCCGGCGACCGCGGGCTTTCCGCCCTTCGCGTCGCGGCCGAAGAATTGCGCCGATGCTGAAATCGTCGCGCGCACGCGTGCCGTCGGCGCGGTGATCTGGGGCAAGACCAATGTGCCGCTGATGCTCAGCGACTGGCAGAGCTACAACGCGATCTATGGCACGACGAACAATCCGTATGATGTGACGCGCGTGCCGGGCGGATCGTCGGGCGGCGCGGCCGCGGCGCTCGCGACCGGCATCACGCCGCTGGAGATCGGATCGGACATCGGCGGATCGCTGCGCACGCCGGCGAATTTCTGCGGCGTGACATCGCTGAAGCCCACCTGGGGCAAGCTGCCGATGCGCGGACACGTTCCACCGCCGCCCGGAGTCGACGCCGAAGTCGATCTCGGCGTCGGCGGCCCGATGGCGCGCAATGTCGACGATCTGAAACTTCTCTGGAGCGTGCTGAACAAAAGCAGCGAGACCGCGCGCCGCGACATCAAGGGCGCGCGCGTCGCGGTGTGGGACGAAGACAAGATGCTGCCGCTGTCGCGCGATGTGAAGGACGGAGTCGCCCGCGCCGCCGACGCGCTCGCCAAACAGGGCGCAAAGGTCGAGACCATCAAGGCGCCCGTCGATACGCGCGAGCTGATGGTGAACTACATCTGGCTTCTGAATTCGATCATCGGCGCGGGCTTTCCGGAAAGCGTGCTGACGGAGATGGCCAAGACGCGCGAGGCCGATCTGAAAACCTTCGCCGCATCGCGCGATCCGTGGGGCACCGAACTCTCACGCCTCGCCGTCACCGCGCAGGCGGGCGAAATTCTCGCCGCACAGCGCGCGCGCCAAACGCTGAAGGATCAGATGACGACGTTCTTTGCTTCATACGACGCAATCGTCATGCCGATCACGCCGGTGACCGCATTCAAGCACGATCACAGCGAACCCTTCTTCGAACGCCGCATCGACGTCGACGGCAAGACGGAAATGTACGGCAAGATGCTCGGCTGGATCGCGCTCGCGACCGCGCTGCATCTCCCCTCCCTCGCCGTGCAGGCCGGACGCTCACCATCGAACATGCCAACCGGTGTCCAGATCGTCGGCCCCCTAAACGGCGAAGACCGCCTGTTTGATTTCGCGGTGGCGGTGGAGGAAGGTGTAGGAGGGTTCAAGATGCCGCTGATATCATAACAATATTCAAATCGATGCGTCCCGTCGACCTCCGCACGGTGCAGCGCCAAGCGCAATGTGAGTAACAACAACGCTCTGAAACGCAAATCTACATGCTGAACGACTATCGCCGCTCTGGAGAGTCAGAATGAAGCAATCGGGCTTCCCTACAGCACTCTTGGCTGCAATCGCGATTCTTCTCGGTGAGGGCCATAGTTACGCAGCCCCCGAAATTTCTGCCCGAAATAATGATTTGGATAATCCAATAATTGTCGTCGTTCACGCCGACCGCGCGCAGTATTCACTTGCTGACAATATCGAAATTTCCGTGTCTCTCCTGAATACGGGAAAATCTGTCATCTACGTTGACCGACGGATGTTCTGGACGGGATTGAGCGGCAGTCTGGCTCTGTGTTTCGCTGATGAGCATGGAACCCGGATTCCTGCCCGTGCCATGAGCGACGCGATGATGCCGCCTCCGCCAGAAAATGATCCCTCAATTCTTGTTCGCCTTGAGCCTGGCTTCTTCTATGGCACCTCCATCAAGCTCGCCCTCAAAGACTTTTTCACGAGGCCCGGCAGATATTCCGTTCGCGTCGCATACCAAAGCATGCTGCCCAAGAAATTCGTCGCTCCACAGTTACGTGACTTGCCAGCGCAGTGGTCGAGCAGCCCGACAATAATGTCTGAACAAACCTGGATAGATATCGTCCAGTAAGTGACTCACATATCCGTGCCACTGCGCAAACACGCATAAGGCCATGCGAAATTGGCGCCTTGAACACGCCTTGGCCGCTTCCCATTTGCGGTGGTCCGGCGTGGAGAATTTTCTTCCGCCGAGCCAAGAGGGAGAGTGGGGGATGTGCGGATTCTTGAAAACAAATGCTCAAGGTCTGCCGCTGCCACAACATCTTGCGCGCTGTTGCATAAGCCGGGCTTCGCCACGGCGAGCGCGTTGGGGGTACCCCCTTCGGAAAATTGAGGTTCGAATAGGTGCGGTGAGGAATTGGCCGAGCGCGTGAAAACGAAGATCAAGCGGTTGCGGATCGGTGCTTATCGAACACAAGAACGGCGCGCGCTATCGCGGCGCAGCGAAGGAAGGCGAATTTCGTTTTCGTATCGTGGCTTACGCGACGCGCGCGGTATTCGAATTGCGATTTTTCAAAAACGCTTTGGGCGTTCTGTACAGAAAATACAGAACTTTTCGTTGGGGCAAGTGCGGCGTCCAATCGGCCTTCCTGACTCGCGCCTGACAATATGTCATAACGCGGCAACGCTATCGCACCGAAGGGAAACGCCATGACGATCAAGCTGCGCAACGGAATTTTCTTAGCCCCGTTCCATCCCGTCGATGAGGATCCGACGCTGTGCATTCAGCGCGATCTGGAGCTTGTCGATCATCTCGACCGGCTGGGCTACGACGAGGCGTGGATCGGTGAACATCATTCCGCGGGTTTCGAGATCATCTCGTCGCCGGAGCTGTTCATCGCCGCCGCCGCGGAGCGCACGAAGCGCATTCGCCTCGGCACCGGCGTCGTGTCGCTGCCCTATCACAACCCGCTGATGGCGGCGAACCGCATCATCCAGCTTGATCATCAGACGCGCGGGCGCGTGATGTTCGGCGTCGGGCCCGGCCTGTTGCCGTCGGACGCGTTCTCGATGGGCATCGAACCCGCGACGCAACGCGACCGCATGGTCGAGGCGATCGAAGTGATCCTTCGTTTGTGGAAGGGCGAACGCGTAACGCACAAGACCGACTGGTTCACGCTGGTCGATGCGACGTGTCAGGTGAAGCCCTATACCTGGCCGCATCCGGAAATCGCGGTGGCGTCGTCGGTGACGCCGTCGGGCGGCAAGCTCGCGGGCCGTCACGGCTTCGGCATGCTGTGCGTGGCGGCGACGCAGGCGGGCGGTTACGACGCGCTCGCCGTGAACTGGGCGGTGGCGAACAAGACCGCGGCCGAGAACGGCAAGACGATGGATCCGGAGAAGCTGCGTCTTGTTGGGCCGGTGCACATCGCCGAGACGCGCGAGCAGGCGTTCGAGAACTGCAAATTCGGCTTCGACAAATGGCGCGATTATTTTTCCGGCATCTCCGCCGTCGCCGGCCGTGAGACGACGGAGAACCGTCCGATCGAGACCTTGGTGCAGGAAGGCGTGGCCGTCGTCGGCACCCCGGACGATGCCATCGCGCAGATCAAGCGGTTGCAGGAAAAGCAGGGTGCGTTCGGATGCTTCCTGCAGCTCGCGCACAACTGGGCGAATTTCGAGAACACGAAGAAGTCGTATGATCTGTGGCAGCGTCATGTGACGCCAGCGATCAATGGCGCCAACACGGCGCGCGAGACCGCGCTCAACTGGGCGCGCGATAACAAGGAGCGTTTCATCGGCGCGGCCATCGGCGCTGCGATGCAGACCATCCAGAAGCATCACGAAGAAGAAGCCAAGAAAGCGGGAGGCGCGAAAGCGGCGGAATGACGATCTTCGAAGGCGGTTGCCATTGCGGCAACCTCTCTTATGTGTTCGAGACGAGCGCGCCGCTTTCGGCGCTCGGCCTGCGCGCGGATCAATGCAGCTTTTGCCGCGCGCATGCGGCCCGCAACACCTCCGATCCGAACGGCACGATCCGGATCGGGGTGCGCGAGGAAGCGAAGCTCAGCTGCTATCGTTTCGGGTTGAAGATCGCTGACTTTCTGTTGTGCCGGGACTGCGGTGTCTATATCGGCGCGTTGATGGAAGACGGTGGCCGCATGTGGTTCACCGTCAACGTCAACACCTTCCGCGACCGGCCCGGTGACGACATGGCTGCGGTGCCGGTCGACTTCGATGGCGAAGACGTCGCGGGTCGCACCGCCCGCCGCAAACAGAAATGGACGCCGGTTTCGGAACTCAACATCGGATGAGAGAGGATTGCACCTAGAACTTTATGCGGCCTTCGACGATGTCGATATAGCCCGCAGGCGTGAGCGGCTCATATTGCGAGGACGCCGGATCGTACCAGTACAGCGGATCGGTGATCGTGGAAGGATCGAAGCCTTCCTTCACCAGTTCGACCTTGCGCTGCTTGAAGGTGCCGGTGATCTCCATTTCGGGCTGCATGCGCAGGAACACGGGGCGCGCATAGGCGGGCAGATTGTCCTTCAGGCGAACGGCAAGAAGCTTGGGATCGAACGCCGGATCGACCACCAGAGACGCCATGCCGGCGCGTCCGTCCTGTCCCGGCACCGCGACGCCATAGACGTTCGCTTCCTTGATGCCGGGGATGACACCGAGCGCCTCTGCCACTTCGCTTGTCGCGACGTTCTCGCCCTTCCAGCGGAACGTGTCGCCGATGCGGTCGACGAAATAGAAATAACCGTGCTCGTCGCGGCGCATCAGATCGCCGGTGCGGAACCAGCGATCGCCTTTCGCGAAAGCGTCGGTGAGCACTTTCTTCTGCGTGTCCGTCTTCTGCGTATAGCCTTCGAAGCTGCGGCCTGCTTCGCTCTTGATCTCACCGATCGCCTCGCCCACTTCGCCCGGTGCGCACTCGATGCAGAAGCCGTCGGCGTCGCGAATGGGCATTTCGTTGTCGATGTCGAAACGCACAATCCGCGTGCCGACGATCCTGCGCATGTAGTCAGGCACGCGGCCGACGGCACCGATCTTGCCGTCGTAGTTCAGCATCGAGACGTTGCCCTCGGTCGCGCCATAGAACTCAATGATCTTCGGGATCGCGAAGCGCTCCTGAAAGGTCTTCCAGATTTCCGGGCGCAGACCATTGCCAGTGATGACGCGGATGGCGTGATCGCGCTCATGCGGGCCAACCGGCGCGTTGAGCAGATAGCGGCAGAGCTCGCCGATGTATTGAAACGCCGTCGGCTTGTACTTGAAGCAGTCGTTCCAGAACTCATGGACCGAGAATTTGCGGCGGATGACGAGCGATCCACCCGCCGTCAGCGCCACACCCGGCGCGCAGACACCACCCGTCGAGTGATACATGGGCAGCGTGTCATACATGCGGTCATGCTCGCCGGCATTCAGCGCGCCGGCGAAACCGTACATCATGAAGAGCATGCGCATATGGCTGAAGTTCGCAGCCTTCGGCAGGCCGGTCGTGCCCGACGTGTAGATATAGAATGCATTGTCCTTGCACACGAGCCCGTCGCGCACCGCACTGTCGAGTGGCGCGGCCGATGCTTCGCTCAGCGCGGCATCGAGATCTTCGCTGCCCGGCGCCGGTCCACCTGTCACCCAAGCAACTGGTTTGGTTTCGAGCGTGGTGACGGCCTCGGCGTAAGCCTCGGCGAGTTCGGCACCGACAATCGCGTGGCGGGCATTGGCGATGGCGATGCAATGGGCCAGTGCCGGCCCGCGCAGATTGGTGTTGATCAGCGCGACGATGGCGCCGAGTTTCACGACGCCCAGCCAGGCAAAGAGATATTCCGGCCTGTTTTCCATCAGGAGCGCGACCACGTCGCCTTTCTTCACACCTTGCGCCATCGCCCAGCGCGCATACCGGTTCGCATGCGCATTCAGATCGGCATAGGTGTGCGTCTGATCCTGATAGAGCAACGCGATGTTGTTTGGCCGGTTGCGGCCCCACTCCTCGACGATCTCCGTGATCGTGCGGTGGCTGTCGGGCTTGGTGTGGCGCAGGCGGAAGATCGAGCGGCCGATCGAAGTGATATAGGTGTATTCCCGCCCGAAAGCGTCCAGCACGCTCATTCGACTCGCCCTATGCGTCTTGCGAGAATAGGTTCGGACGAAAGAGCGTCAAGGCAAAGCGTCGGGCATGGAAACCATCGATCTGCGCGGGTTGAAATGTCCGCTGCCGGCGCTGTTCGCCAAACGCGCACTGGCGAATGGGGTGAACGGTCTCGAGATCGCAATTATAACCGACGATCCAATGGCGCCCATCGATGTGCCGCATATGTGCCATCGCGAAGGCTTCGACGTTGTGGCTGTCGAACGCAACGGCGACAAGGCGCGAATGGTACTGAAGCGGCCTATGGCTTGGGTACGGGTGCCGGACCCAGATGACTCAGAACATCTTGCGCCTTGAGTGCACGCGGTTCATGCGATGCCTGATCGTCTTTCAGCAGCACGATTTCGGCATAGGCGGTGAAGTTCTGGATCGGATAGGACTCAGTCGGCCCAAAATCCCAGCTGTGCCAGTACCAGCCGTAACCCGCCCAGTGCGGACCTTCGAAATCGCTGATGTAACGGGTGCGTGTCTTGGTATCGCGGTGGTCGAACACGAACCACGAATAGCCAGCATTCATGGTCACCTCGGCCGCGCGCCGCAGCAGGAAATCCTCGACCGTCTCGCGGCTGGTGGCCGAACTGCCGTGATAGGCGACGCGGAAGCGATTGGCTGCGAGCTGCTTATCAGTATAGCCCTGCCCGCCATGCTCGCCCTGCGCCTGATAAACAGGGGTCGTCTCGCAACCAGCCAGGCCGACCAGTGAAAGAGCGGCCGCCGCCGCCAAAATCCTGAAGTTCATGGCCAATTTCCCCGCAACCTCTGCCGATCTTAACGCCAAAACACCCAATTTCCGCCGTTACAAATGATCCACTTGATTACTGACTGGTCAGTTAGTAATTAGAGGTATGGATCAGGTAGAAATCCAGCCCGCCACCCGCTGGACCCGCCGCAAACAGGCGCGTCCCACCGAAATCCTCGACGCCGCGCTTAGCGTGTTTGCGGAGAAGGGTTACGCAGGCACGCGCATGGATGAGATCGCCAAGCGCGCGGGCGTGACCAAGGGCACGATCTATCTCTACTTCGAAAGCAAGGAAGCGGTGTTCAAGACACTGGTGCGCGATTCCATCGGCGCAACGCTTGCCGACGTGACAGCGAATGTCAGCAATTTTCAGGGTTCGGCGAAAGATCTGCTGCGCTTCGCGCTCAACGCGATGGGTCACCTCCTCACCACCTCCGACCGCGTCGTGCTGCCGAAGATCATCATCGCCGAGAGCGGCAACTTCCCGGAGCTCGCGCACTTTTACCGCGAGGAGATCATCGACAAGGGCCTTGCGCTGATGTCGTCGCTGATCGAGCGCGGTATTGCGCAAGGCGAGTTCCGAAAGGTGCCCGTTCAGCACGCGGTGCGGCTGTGCATCGCCCCGGTTCTGCTCGGCGCGATCTGGCGCGTGACCTTCGGGCAATTCGATTCCGAACCTTACGACTATGCCGGACTGATCGAGACGCATCTCGATGTGCTGTTCCGCGGCCTGTCGGCAAAAGGCGATGTGTCATGAGAAACCCCTTTACGATAGTCCTTCTGTTGGGTTTGGCGGCTTGCGGACAAAGCGGCGACCAGGCGTGGCTCGGCTATGCCGAAGGCGACACGGCTTTCATCGCCGCACCACAAGCCGGATGGGTCTCAAATCTGAAAGTCGAACGGGGCGCGGAGGTGAAGAATGGCGAGCTTCTGTTCTCGCTCGACGATACCAGCCAGACCGCAGCACGCGATCAGGCGAAAGCACAGATTGCGCAAGCCGAGGGCCAGATGGGGCAGGCACAATCGAGTCTCGATCTGGCGCGCAAGGAACTAGCCCGGCAGCAAGGATTGCTGCGCGCCGGGGCAACCTCGAAACAAGCACTGGATCAGGCGCAATCGGCCTATCAGACCGCGGCGGCTCTCGTGTCGCAGATCAACGCGACCGAGCAGCAGGCGCAGGCAACGCTTGCCGGCGCAGCGTATCAACTCTCTGAGCGCGACGTGGTCTCACGCACCTCGGGTCGTGTGCAGGACATCTTCTTCCGCCCTGGCGAATATGCGCCAGCGATGACGCCGGTGGTTTCGATCCTGCCGCCGGGCAATGTCTATGTGCGCTTCTTTGTGCCGGAAACCGAGTTCGCGAAGGTGAAGCTCGGCCAGAAGGTGGCCATCCATTGTGACGGTTGCGCGAAGGATATCACCGCAACCGTCAGCTTCATCGCCGCGCAGGAGGAGTTCACCCCGCCTGTGATCTTCTCCGTCGGCGTACGCGAAAAGCTTGTGTTCAAGGTCGAAGCACGCGTACCCGGCGGATTGCCGCTGCATCCAGGGCAGCCCGTAGACATTCGGCCGCTCTGATGGCCGGCGATCTCGCCATCGACGTTCATGGCCTGACCAAGCGCTTCGGCAGCAAGGTCGCCGTCAACGGCATCGATATCGCGGTGCCGTATGGCGAGGTGTGGGGGTTTCTCGGGCCAAACGGGTCCGGCAAAACCACGACGATCCGTATGTTGTGCGGGTTGCTGAGTGCCGACGCGGGCAATGGCACATGCCTCGGCTACGACCTGCTTACCCAATCCGAACAGATCAAACGCGCCGTGGGCTACATGACGCAGAAGTTCAGCTTCTGGGAAGATCTGTCGATCCGCGAGAATCTCGAATTCGTCGCGCGCATGTATGAGCTCGAAGACAGCAAGATGAAGGTCGACGAAACTATTTCGCGACTCGGACTGCAGAAACGCCAGCAGCAAATCGCTGGAGAACTCTCTGGCGGATGGAAGCAGCGCCTCGCCCTCGCCGCCTGTATGCTGCACACGCCGAAGCTTCTGCTGCTCGATGAACCGACGGCGGGCGTCGACCCCAAGGCGCGGCGCGATTTCTGGGATGAGATCCATCGCCTGAGCGCTGAAGGCCTCACCGTCCTTGTCAGCACGCACTACATGGACGAGGCCGAGCGCTGTGACCGCATCGTCTATATCAATCTTGGCAACATCGTCGCGCGGGGCACCGTTGCCGAAGTGATCGAGCAGTCGAAACTCTTCACCTTCATTGTCGAAGGTGAAGGCGCGCGACACCTTGCCGAGAAGCTGCGCGGCCAACAGGGCGTCGAATTCGTCTCGTTCTTCGGCGCGGCGCTTCACGTCAGCGGACGTGATCGTATAGCCATCGAACATGCTTTGGCGCCATTTCAAAACCAGCAAGGCCTCTCGATCCGCGAAGCCGTCCCGAGCCTCGAAGACGTGTTCATCCAGCTTCAGGAAGAGACGCAGCCAGCATGAGCGCGCGGTTTTCCTTTGCCCGCGTGTTCGCAGTCCTGCGCAAGGAATTCCTGCAGATGCGCCGGGACAGGCTTACACTGGCGATGATCGTCGGCGTGCCGATGATGCAGCTGTTCCTCTTCGGCTTCGCGATCAACTCCAACCCGAAACATCTCCCGACAGCCGTGTCGATCTCCGATCCCGGCACCTATTCGGATTCCATTGTCGCCGCGCTCCAGAACTCGTCTTACTTTGAGATTGTGAAGGCGACGAACTCTCCGGCCGTCGCACGACGAATGCTGGAGGAAGGTACCGTATCCTTTGTCGTCGAAGTCCCGGCGAACTTCTCGCGTGATCTCATCAAGGGTGCGCAACCATCTATCCTGGTTGAGTCCGACGCCACCGACCCCGCAGCGGGATCGCAGGCTACCGCAGCGCTCAGCGAGCTCTTCACGGATGCGTTGCGTGACGATCTGAAAGGCCCCCTCGCCGCGCGCGCGCAGGCGACGCCGGCGTTCAACGTCGTCATTCATCCGCTCTACAATCCCGAAGCCATCACGCAGTACAACATCATCCCCGGACTGCTTGCTGTCATTCTGACGATGACGATGGTGTTGATGACGTGCCTGGCGCTGACGCGCGAACGCGAGCGTGGCACATACGAAAATCTTCTGGCCATGCCGGTAAAGCCGCTGGAGCTTATGATCGGCAAGATCGCCCCCAACGTCGTCGTCGGTGCGATCCAGAGCACATTGATCCTGCTTGTCGCGCGCTACGTGTTCAACGTGCCGATGATCGGATCGTTTGCGCTGTTGGGCGCAGCCCTTCTGCTCTTCATCGTGGCCAATCTGGCCGTCGGCTACACGTTCTCGACGGTCGCGCAGAACCAGCTTCAGGCGATGCAGATGACGATGTTCTTCCTGCTGCCGGCGATCCTGCTCTCCGGCTTCGCCTTCCCGTTCCGCGGTATGCCGGTCTGGGCGCAGTGGATTGGTGAAATCCTGCCGGCGACCCATTTCCTGCGCGTGGTGCGCGGCATCCTGCTCAAGGGCAACGGGTTTGCCGAGATCTGGCCGGATACCTGGCCGCTCATTCTCTTTCTGTTCATCGCGGGGAGCCTCGCACTCCTGAGGTTCCGCAAGACCTTGGATTAACCGCCCTTTGGGCTTGCCAATCCAAACGCCACAGAACAAATTCAGCCCTCATTAAGGGTCCGGAATCCCGGGCTCCCCGTTACCATCGCGAAACCGCCGGCCAACGGCGGCGCCAACGTCGGAAAGTGTGGGGCCTGTGGACGGCTTATCCATTGTTTTACAATGTGTTTTGGCCGGCGTGCTGGTTCTCCTCGCACTCCTGTCCGCACAGCTCGCCGCCCTCGGTTTCGTGCGTTATTTCCGCGACCAGCCGCGTCTGCGCAGCCCCAATCTGCCCGATGAGGCGCTCCCCGAAGTTCTGGTTCAACTGCCCGTCTGCGACGAAGGGGCGCTGGCCGTCCGCGTCGCTTCTGCCACCTCCCGCCTCGACTGGCCGCGCGACAAGCTTCGCATCCAGGTTCTGGATGACGGCAAGACCGTCGATCACGAATTGCTTGCCAATACAATCCGCGATGCGGTGCCCGAGGGCACGCCCATCGACATTCTCCATCGCGGTGAGCGTAGCGGGTTCAAGGCCGGCAATCTTGCGTTCGGTCTTCAGCACAGCGAAGCGCCGTATGTCGCGATCTTCGATGCCGATTTCGTGCCGCCCGCCGATTTCCTGCGCCGCACGATCCCACCACTGGTCGCTGATAGCAGCCTTGCGTTCATGCAGGCGCGCTGGGGTCATGCCAATCGCGGCAAGAACTGGCTGACGCGCGTGCAGGGCGTGCTGCTCGATGCGCACTTCGCCGTAGAACAGGAAGGCCGCGTGCGTGCCGGCATTCCGATCTCGTTCAACGGCACCGCGGGTGTGTGGCGCCGCGAGGCGATCGACAATGGCGGCGGCTGGACCGGCGACACGCTGACGGAAGACCTCGATCTTTCGATGCGCTGCGCGTTGAAGGGCTGGCGTGCAGGCTTGATGCCAGACCTTGAAGTGCCGGGCGAGCTGCCGGAAACGGCTGCAGGCTGGCGGGCGCAACAGGCGCGCTGGAACAAGGGCCACGCGCAATGCGCGCGCAAGCTGCTTCCGCAGATATGGGCGAGCGAGTTCCCGCTGTGGAAGAAGGCGATCGTCACCCTTCAGATTTGTCAGTTCGCGTTCTTCGCGCTCGCGCTGACCAGCGCGGTGATCAGCGTCGCTCTGATGGCGATGGGTGCGGTTTACATCCAGAGTATCGCGACGCTTGGCCTTTCGGTTTCCGCCGTCGGCCTGATTTCCAGCCTTGGCTATCTCTATCTCGGCCAGGTGATTTTGGGCCGTGAAAATGCGCCTTATCTCGCGCGCACGCTCATTCTGGGCATCGTGTTTCCGAGTGGCCTGATCCTCTCCAACGCGCGTGCAACGTTCGAAGCATTCTTCGGCGGCCAGATCGATTTCACGCGCACGCTTCGCGCCGGTGAGCGCTATGTCGGCGGCTGGCGCGGCGGACCGGAGCTGATCGCCGGCGTCCTGTTACCGGCGTTCGCCTTCGCGGAATCGGCATGGAGCGCGCCGTTCTTCATTTTCGTCGTGTCGGGGCTGGTCTCCATGGGCGCGATGGGGTTGAGCGGCTCGGTTCCGGCGCCCGCGCGCAGGGATTAAGCCCGCAATTCATCTTTCATTAACCGTCTGCCGATAGTTCAAATTCGAACGATCGGTCTAACGCTGCCTTGAAAATTCCGTGATTAGATCGCGCTTCGGCTGCTGCTGCTGGAGCGTGCGAGAGGCTGGTGATGGTGGGGTCTTTCTATCGGCTCGCGGTGGCGGCCGCTTTTTCCGCGATGCTCGCGGGATGTTCCAGTGTGCCTGGAACGTTGAGTGATGATTTCCCGGACAGCGGATCGTCGCTTGACGGCACCACGATGACGATGCTGGAGAAGCCGATGCAGTGCGTGCCGTTCGCGCGCGCGCATTCCGGCGTCAATATCTATGGCGACGCCTACACCTGGTGGGACAAGGCGGGCGCCGCGAATTATCCCAGAACATCGAGCCCAAGCACCGGCGCCGTGATGGTTCTCGCGGGATATTCGACGCCGGAGCACGCCCATGTCGCGGTGGTGCGCCGAATCGTGTCGTCGCGCGAGATCCGCATCGATCATGCGAACTGGCTGAACAACGGCGCGATCTTCATGGACGATCCCGTCGCCGACATCAGCCCGAACAATGACTGGAGCCGGGTGCTGGTGTGGAACGTCCAGACTCATGCCTGGGGTGTGCACACCTACAATGTGACGGGGTTTATCGAACCCAAGAGCCGCTCCGGCTCGATGCGGGTCGCATCCCGGGATGACGATCTGGAAGATTAGTTTTCAATATCAGATAGATACTGGCGGCTGCGCCATTCTGCCTCGCCCCTGTTGACCCTTTCCGGCACAGGCATAATGTCCGCGCCTTCTCGGCGATCAGGAAGTTCCTGGCGCGAACAGGAGCGGCGCTTGCAAACCGGAGTGGTCAGCTTGGCGTTTAAGTTCCAGATGAGCTTCGACCGCAGCGTCCCGTGATCGACATCAAGAACACCGCATCGGCCGTTTCCGACGCCGATCCGCTTGCCGCGCACGACGATGCGAAGCTGGCGAGCCATGTGCATGTGCATGACGACAAGTCCTGGAAGCGCCAGGTTGCGCTCACCATCGGCGCTCTTGGCGTCGTGTTTGGCGACATCGGCACGAGCCCGCTTTACGCGATGCGCGAGACGGCGCTCGCGACCGGCGGCTCGGTTCCACATCCTTTCGCGATCATGGGTGGTCTGTCGCTGATCCTCTGGGCGCTGATCTTCGTCGTTACGATCAAATACGTGATCCTGATCATGCGCGCCGACAACAATGGCGAAGGCGGTGTGCTCGCGCTTGCCACGCTGGCGCATCGCTCACCGGGCCTTGGCCGCAGGGTCAAGACGACCATCGGTGTCGGCGCGATTCTCGGCCTCGCCCTGTTCTTCGGAGACGGCATGCTGACGCCGGCCGTCACCGTGCTCAGCGCCGTCGAAGGCATGGCGGTCGAAAGCCACGCGCTCGCACCGCTCGTGGTGCCGTTGGTGCTCATCATCCTCATCACCGTCTTCGCGATGCAGAGCCGCGGCACCGCACATATAGGCAAGCTTTTCGGTCCTGTGATGGTCGTGTGGTTCCTGGTGCTCGCCGTGCTTGGCATCACCTCGATCGTGCGCGCGCCGCAGATCCTGACAGCGATCAATCCCTGGTATGCCGTGCAACTCTTCACGCACGAGCCATGGACGGCGTTCGTGGCGCTCGGCTCCGTGGTGCTGGCGGTCACCGGCTGCGAAGCGCTGTATGCCGACATGGGCCATTTCGGGCGCAAACCGATCCAGCGCGCATGGCTGTTCTTCGTGCTGCCCGCACTGGTGCTGAACTATTTCGGTCAGGGCGCAGCGCTTTTGGTCACGCCCAGGAACGCCGACATCGCTTTCTATTCCGTAGCGCCGCAATGGGCGCATTTCCCGCTCGTGCTGCTGGCCACCATCGCCGGCATCATCGCCTCGCAGGCGGTGATCTCGGGCGTATTCTCCATGACGCAGCAGGCGGTGCAGCTTGGCCAGTTGCCGCGCATGGAAATCCGTCACACCTCGGCCACCGAGTACGGCCAGATCTATGTTCCACGCGTGAATACGATGCTGTGCATCGGTGTCGTTCTGATCGTGCTGATCTTCAAGAGCTCCGCCGCGCTGGCGGCTGCTTACGGCATCGCCGTCACCGGTGTCATGGTGATCGACACCTTCCACGTCAGCCTGATCGCGGCGCGCCAGTGGAAGTGGCGAATCGGCGTCGTCATCGTCGTGTTTGGTGGCCTGGCGCTGATCGACTGGTCGTTCCTCACCGCCAATTCGCTGAAGATCGTCGAAGGAGGATGGCTGCCGCTGGCCATTGCCGGAACGATCTTCCTGGTCATGGAAACGTGGCGTTATGGCCGCCGCCATCATCAGGAGATCGTGCGCAACGAATCCCTGCCGCTCGATCTGTTCCTGGAGCGCGCCGACAAGACACCGATGCGGGTGGCCGGCACCGCGGTCTTCCTGCACGCGCGCACCGATACCGTTCCCGCGTCGCTGCTGCACAATCTCAAGCACAACAAGGTTCTGCATGAGCGCGTCGTACTGTGTCATGTCGTGGTCGACGACACGCCGTTTGTGCGTAAGGACAAACAGATCGAGGTCACGAAGCTCGGCAAGGGTTTCTACAGCGTCAACGTGCATCACGGCTTCTTCGAGACGCCGGACGTGCCATTGGCGCTCAGCAACGCGCGGCCGTTCGGTCTCGCAGTCGATGTCGATCACACGACGTTCTTTGTCGGCCGCGAAACGCTTGTGCCCGCGCAGACGCCGGCCCTCGGCAAGTGGCGCACATGGCTCTACATCCAGCTCGCCGCAAATGCGCTGTCACCGGCGCGGTTCTACTGCCTGCCGCCGAACCGCGTCGTTGAGCTCGGCGCGCAGATCACGGTCTGACAGAAACGTGTTGGGGGCACCGTGACGACCGCGACTCAACACTCCGCAAGACGGACAGCCTTCCTGACGCTCGGCGCCTTGGGCGTCGTGTTCGGCGATATCGGCACCAGCCCTCTTTACGCGATGCGCGCATCGGTCGATGCAGCAGCGGCCGGCGCGGTTCCAACGCCCTTCGCGGTGATGGGGGCGCTGTCGCTGATTGTCTGGTCGCTGCTCATCGTCGTGACGCTCAAATACGTGTTCCTGATCATGCGCGCCGACAATGACGGCGAAGGCGGCGTCCTGGCGCTGGCCGCGCTTGCGCACCGTTCGACGGGATTGGGGCGCTGGACGAAGACTACCATCGGCATCGTCGCGATCATCGGCCTCGCGCTGTTCTACGGCGACGGGATGCTGACACCGGCGATCTCGGTGCTCAGCGCCGTTGAAGGCCTGAAGGAAGGCGGTCCCTCGTTCGAGCCGCTGATCATGCCGGTGTCACTGATCATTCTCATTGGCCTTTTCATGCTGCAGGCGCGCGGTACCGACCGCATCGGCAAGATCTTCGGGCCGGTGATGGTGCTGTGGTTCGTGTCCATCGCGGTGCTTGGCCTGTCCGCGATCTTCAAGGCGCCGGAAATCCTCAAGGCGATGAGCCCGACCTACGGCATCGCGCTATTCGTTCGTGAACCGTGGACAGCGTTCGTCGCACTCGGCTCCGTCGTGCTTTCGGTGACGGGATGCGAAGCGCTCTACGCCGATATGGGCCATTTCGGGCGCATGCCGATCCGCCTCGCCTGGCTCGCGGTCAGCTTGCCGGCGCTGTTGCTGAACTATTTCGGACAGGGCGCGGGGCTGTTGCTCAATCCCAAAGCCACGGCATTTTCATTCTACGCACTGGCGCCGCATTGGGCGCACTATCCGCTTGTCGGGCTCGCGACGCTGGCGACGATCATCGCGTCGCAGGCGGTCATCAGCGGCGTGTTCTCGATCACGCGGCAGGCGGTGCAGCTTGGTCAGTTGCCGCGCATGGAGATCAAGCACACCTCCGAAACCGAGGCCGGCCAGATCTATGTGCCGCGCATCAATGCGATGCTCTGCATCGGCGTCGTGCTGATCGTTCTGATCTTCAAATCCTCCGATGCGCTGGCGGCCGCTTACGGCATCGCCGTCACGGGCGTGATGGTGATCAGCACGGTGCTCGTCGCGCTTGTCGCGATCCGCAAATGGCACTGGAGCAGGCCCGCGGTATACGCGGTCTTTGGCGCGTTCGGCCTGATCGACCTCGCGTTCCTGGCCTCCAATTCGCTCAAGATCGTCGAAGGCGGCTGGCTGCCGCTGCTTGTCGCCGCCGGCGTGTTCGTGGTGATGGACACGTGGCGCGTGGGACGTCGCATTCACCTCGACAAGGTGCGCGACAATGCGTTGCCGCTGCAGCTGTTCCTGGATCGCGCCGATCGCGTGTCGCAGCGCGTTGCGGGGACGGCGATCTTCCTGACGCCGCGCCTCGACATCGCGCCGAATACGCTTCTGCACAGCATGAAGCATTACAAGGTGCTGCACGAGCGCATCGTGCTTGTGAGCATCGTGGTCGACAACACGCCCTTCGTGCCGGAAGCAAAGCGCATCGACGTCGAGAAGCCTGGCAAGGGATTCTTCGAAGTCCGCATCCATTTCGGCTTTTTCGAGAATCTCGATGTGCCCAAGGCGCTCGAGAAGGCGCGGCCGTTCGGGCTGGTGATCGATGTCGACACTTCGACCTTCTTCGTCGGGCGCGAGACGCTGGTCGCGGGCAGCCATCCCGGCATCGCGAACTGGCGCATCGGATTGTACACCTGGCTTGCGTCCAACGCGCTGGCGCCGGCCAGCTTCTACGGTCTTCCGCCCAACCGCGTGGTCGAGTTCGGCACCCAGATCACCATCTGATCAACATCTGGGTGTTCGATAGCAAATACCGCAACGGCTTGATTTTCGTTTTCACGGGATCGCCGAAATTGCACCGCGTCTATTCGAACCTCGATTTTCGCGAGGGGGTACCCCGGACTTATCGAACAGCGAAGCGCAACATAATTGTTCGACGAAAATCTTTCAGGGGGCCCTTCGACCCTTATCGAACACCAGCACCGCCGACAGCCGACATAGCGATATGGCGGCGGCACGGACAAACTTCAAGACAGATGGATGGAATTTCAGGATGCCCGCCGGGATTGACCGGCGGCAGGATGTTGCTGTCTCGTTGACGCAGCCGTCATCGGAGTTTCTGCATGCGCCGTCTTGTACTTGCCGCAGCCCTCGTCCTGTTCGGAGCGAGCGATGCGTTCGCCGCGAAAGTCGCCCTCAAGATCGATCAGGGCATCCTGAACGGCGAGACGGAAGACGACGTGCAGGTCTTCAAGGATATTCCCTACGTCGCGGCGCCCATCGGCGATCTGCGCTGGCGCGCGCCACAACCGGGACCGAGCTGGACCGGTGCGCGTGATGCGACGGCTTTCGGTCCCGTCTGCCCGCAGAACCAGAAACCCAGCCAGTTCATTCCGAAGCTGCCTTATGCCGAGGATTGCCTGTCGCTGAATGTGTGGTCGCCGAACACGACCTCCGCCGCGAAATTGCCGGTGATGGTGTGGATCTATGGCGGCGCGTTCGAGACCGGCGGGGCGTCCGTTCCATTCTATGACGGCACCGATCTCGCCAAGCGCGGCGTCGTCATTGTGACGTTCAACTACCGCCTCGGTGAACTCGGCTTTCTCGCGCATCCCGCGCTGGCCAGTGAACACACGAACGATGACGCGACCGGAAATTTCGGCCTGCTCGATCAGATCGCGGCGCTCAAATGGGTGCAGAAGAATATTGCAGCGTTCGGCGGCGATCCGGGCAACGTCACCATCTTCGGCGAATCTGCCGGTGGCATGAGCGTCAACGATCTGATGGCGTCGCCGATGGCGCGAGGTTTGTTCACAAAAGCGATTTCGGAATCCGGGCTTGGCTTCAACGAGATTCCGTCGCTCGAGAAAGCGCAGCAGGCGAGCACCGATTGGGGCGCGGCAATGGGGGTTACGGGCTCGGATGCGGTAGCCCTCGCCAGGCTTCGCGCGCTGAAGGTGGACGACATCCTCAAACACCGGGCCACGAACGCCACGGAAGGCGGCATCGCGCCGTTCATCGACGGCAAGGTCCTCACCGATCAGGTCTCGGCGTCGTTCGCGAAAGGTGAGATCGCGAAAGTGCCTTACATCGCCGGCTCGAACAGCAATGAGGCGAGTCTGGCAAAGGCCGTCGGCTCCGATCCGGTGAAGGACCTCGACAAATTCGGTGACGCGCTACCCCAGGTACGCGCGGTCTACGAAGTGGACGGCAAGCTGACCGATGAAGAACTCGGCCGTCAGGTATTCGGCGATTCATGGTTCACCGCGCCCGCGCAGACATTGGCCGGGTTCGTCGACAAGGGCGGTGAGCCGGCGCGCGTCTATCAATTCGCCTACATCGCCGATTATTTCCGCGGCAAGGTGCCCGGCGTCGGCCACGGCGGCGAGATTCCGTTCGTCTTCGGATTCCACGGCCTTGGCTTCTTCGCCAATTTCACCAGCGATCTGGACAAGAAGGTCGCTACACAGATGGGCGATTACTGGGTGAATTTCGCCAAGACCGGCGATCCGAACGGTGCTGGACTTCCCGTATGGCCCGCGTTCTCGAACGGATCGCGCCAGACACTGCTGGTCGACGACACAACGAAAGCCGTCACCGATTTCCGCCGTGGCCAGGTGCAGATCATGACCGGCATATGGGCCAAGCGTGCGGGGATACCCGCACCTTAATCCAGCGCGTACACCAGCGCCTTGAGATAGGCACTTTCCGGCAGCATCGGGTGCACCGGATGGTCGGCGCCGGCACCGGCCTGATGGATCACCCGCGCGCGGCGCTCGCTGCGCTGGATACCAAGCGCGCATTCCTGCGCGAATCGGTCGGCCGATATGTTGTGCGAGCAGGATGCCAGCAGGAGCAGACCATTCGGTGCGACGAGTTTCGCTGCCATGCGCGCGAGCTTGCGATAGGCTTTGGCGCCGGGCTCCAGATCCTTGCGCGATTTCACGAAGGGCGGCGGATCGGCGATGACGATGTCGAAGGTCTCTTTCGCGTTGCCGAGGCGCTCGAACTCCTCGAATACGTCGCTCTTCACGAACCGGCAGATCGATGCGACGCCGGTTGCTGCGGCGGATTCTTCCGCCAGCGCGAGCGCGGGCGCAGAACTGTCGAGCGCCACGACCTCTTTCGCACCACCCTTCGCCGCGGCGAGCGCGAAGCCGCCGGTGTAGCAATAGGCATCCATCACCGTCTTGCCATTCGCGAGCGCGGCCATGAAGGCGCGGTTGTCGCGCTGATCGTAGTACCAGCCGGTCTTCTGGCCTTCGCCGAGATCGGCGAAATAGCGGATGCCGTTTTCTTCGACCGCGATACGGCCAATTTCGCCCTTCTCCGCGCGCACATACGATTCGAGTCCTTCGAGAGAGCGCGACGGCGCATCGGCGCGCAGGATCACGGTCGTAAGCTGAATCGCTTCATCGAGCGCCTTGAGCAGGGGCTTCAGCAAAGCCTCCATCCCCGCCGTCGTGATCTGCACCACGCACGCGTCGCCGAAACGGTCGATGGTGAGGCCGGGCAGATAATCGCCTTCGGCATGCACCAGCCGATAGAACGGCTTCTTGTAGACCGCGTCGCGCAGATCGCGCGCACGCGCCAGCCGCTTCTCGAAGTAGTTCGCGCCGAGCACGATGTCCGGTGCGCTATCCAGAATGCGGACCGCGATGAGGCTGTTCGGATTAAAATAGCCGGTGCCGTAGGGCCGGCCGTCATCGCCGGCGACGTTCACCACGCTGCCGGGCTTCAACGCCTTGGTTGCGTTGCTCATCTCCACTTCATTGGAGAACGCCCACGGCGCACCGGCGCGGATGCGGCGGCCTTCCCTTGGCTTCAGACGGACGACAGGATGAGACATGGAAACCGTGGCGCGGAAAAAGCGCCTTCGGTTAGCATGCCCACGGGCAAATAGATAAGGGGCCGTCATGGCACAGAATCCGGCAGCGAAATTCGGCAGCATGCGCGGCAAGACGCCGGAGGAAGCCAAGTTCTTCTGGACCGGCGGCCCGGTGCAGGTGGCGGAGCGGAGCTGGTTCGCCTCCCAATTCTCCGGTTGCACGGCATTCGAGACCGACGAGGGCCTCGTTCTCGTCGACACCGGCACCCGGCAGTTCGCGCCGGTGATCGCGGCGATGCTGCGCCAGAAGACGCAGGCGCCGGTGCACACGGCGATCTACACCCATGGCCACATCGACCACGCCTATGGTCTCGACGCGTTCCTGACCCCGGGACAGAAAAAGCCACGCGTGATCGCGCACAGCGCCATGCCCGCGCGCTTCGAGCGTTATGCGGCGACCGCGCGCCACAATGCAGCGCTCAACGCTCGGCAGTTTGGCGGTACGGTGGAGGCGCAATCGCAGGACGCTTATGCCGCATTCGGCCAGCCGCCGGTGCCCCCGGACACGCTGTACGACGACCGGCTCGACATCACTGTCGGCGGCGTGAAATTCGAACTGCATCACTGTCGCGGCGAGACCGACGATCACACCTGGGTGTTCTGCCCGGAGCGCGGCGTACTGTGCCCCGGCGATCTCTTCATCTGGGCAGTGCCGAACGACGGCAATCCGCAGAAGGTGCAGCGCTATCCCTGGGACCGCGCGAAAGGCCTGCATGCGATGGCGGATTGCGCGCCGCAGGCGCTGTGTCCCGGTCATGGCGGGCCGGTGATCGGCGAGAAAGACAAGATCGTCCGTATGCTGACGGAGACGGCGGCGTTCCTGGAAACCGTCGTCTCGCGCACGATGGAAGCGATGGAGAACGGCTCGCCGCCGCATGTCGACATCGTCACCGGCATCGAACTGCCGGCGTCCGACTCGCCGTGGCTGCAGCCGGTCTATGACGACACCGAATTCCTGGTGCGCAATGTCATCCGCTATTACGGCGGCTGGTGGAGCGGGCGTCCCGGCGAACTCAAACCGGCGCCCCGCGACAAACTTGCGCAGGAGATCGCGAACCTCAGCGGTGGCGCGGAAAAGCTTGCTGAACGGGCATTAAGTCTTTCACACGCGGGTGAACATCGTCTCGCCTGCCATCTTGCGGATTATGCGCTGGAGGCCGCGGCTTCCGACACATCCGTGCAGGAAAAGGTCGCTCAGGTTTATGATAAGCGCGCGGAGAGCGAGACAAGCTTGATGGCGATTAACATCTTCAACTCGGCCGCCGCCTATGCGAGAGCGGGTCGCGCGTTCCGCTGAGGGAACTCGCGCCCTATTCTCGTCACAAAGTTCCTTAGAACGCGCGGCCCAGCGAACTGCGGGCTTTGCACGCGCGCCTCGACCACCTATGTGGTCGACGTCTCCTCCATCGAATTTCGGGACGCCTGCGCGGGAAAGCCATGACTGTTGCCGTGAGTTTCAAATCCGCAGACCAGCTTGTCAGCGAGCGCCTTGTCGGCGTTCTCGATGCGTGGAAGCGCACGGCGGGTGAACGCATGGGACCGAAGCGTGAAGAGATCACGCCCAGCCTTCTGCGCACGGCACTGCCCTGGATATGGATGATCGATGCGGTCGATGGCGGAAAGGATTTCCGCTTTCGAATCGCGGGCGAGCGCGTGATCGAATTCATGGGCCGCCGCCATGCTGGCGAGTTGCTCTCCGACAATCTCGACAATCCCTTCTTCCAGCGCATGCGCGCGATCCTCGCCGAGTGTCATCTCCGCAAGAAGCCCGTCGCCGCGGGGCCGATCCGCTCCAACCTCAAAGGCAAGGAGTTCTTCGAGATGGAAATCGTCGTCATGCCCCTGTCCGAGGACGGAAAGCAGGTGACGACGCTGTTCGGCGCCATGGACCTGCGCGGATTGCCGACGCTCGCCCGATAAGCTGCCCAAGCGGCACCCTCCCGCAGGGCTTGCGTGACGGGGCGGTCATCTTTTAGATGCGCCCTTTCAAGGGAGACAGACATGTCAGCTGGCAAATACGAAATCGTCGTTCAATCCCCCATGGGCGCACAGCCCTCCACGCTCGAACTCAATGCGGACGGTTCCGGCACGCAGTCGGCGCAGGGCCGCACCCAGCCGATCACCGACGGCAAGATCGACGGCAACAACGTGTCGTGGAAGAACTCCATCACCACGCCGTTCCCGATGACGCTTGAATTCGCCGGCGTCGTCGATGGCGACAAGATTTCCGGCAACGTGAAGGCGGGCTCGTTCGGCTCGTTCCCGTTCTCGGGCAAGCGCGCGTAAGACGCGTTCGGATTCTGTATAGTAAGGGGGGCGGTCCTTCGGGACTGTCCCCTTTTTGCTTGAGAGCCCCTTTTTTGCTTGAAAGATGGCGCGCGTGAAACTTCATCCCGATGGCTGGCCCTATATCGCGATCGCGGTCGCGCTGAACGTGTTGCTGTTCGCGCTCGCTGGCTGGTGGGGCTTGCTGCTGGTGCCGGTGAGCGCGTGGTGCATCGCCTTCTTCCGCGATCCCGAACGCACGGTGCCTGAGGGCGATGGATTGATCGTGTCGCCGGCGGACGGCGTCCTGCTCCCGGTCGTGCAGGCCGTTCCGCCAACCGAACTCGGCATGGGCGACACGCCGCGCGCGCGCCTCAGCATCTTCATGAACGTCTTCAACGTGCATGTGAACCGCGTGCCCGCGAACGGCACGGTGACGGCGCTTTCCTATCGGCCGGGCAAGTTCATCAACGCCTCGTTTGACAAGGCGAGCGAAGATAATGAGCGCATGTCGGTGCGCCTGCGCATGGCGGGCGGCGCGGAACTCGCCTTTGTGCAGATCGCGGGCCTCGTCGCGCGGCGGATCCGCTGCGATCTGCACAAGGATCAGCAGGTGCGCCGTGGCGAGCGTTTCGGCATAATCCGGTTCGGCAGCCGGTTGGACGTCTATCTGCCGGCGGAAGCGGCGGTGAAGGCCGTTAAAGGTCAGAAGATCGTGGCCGGCGAGACGGTCCTGGCCGAGCTTGGGAAGAACTGAACGATGGCGATTGAACGACTGACGGCGCGGCAGCGCATGGCCGAACGCCTCGAGGATTTCGCCGAGGCGCGCCAGCGCGTGGTCGAGCGGCTGGAAGACATCTCGGTCTCCAAGCTGGTGCCGAGCATTCTGACATTGCTCGGCCTTTGCGCAGGCGCGACCGCGATCCGCTTTGCGCTGACCGAGGATTGGAAACATGCCGTCACCGCGATCATCATCGCCATGGTGTTCGATATGCTGGACGGCCGTGCGGCGCGCGCGTTCGGCGCCGACACGCGGTTCGGCGCGCAGCTGGACAGCCTCGTCGATCTCGTGAGCTTCGGCGTGGCACCCGGCGTGGTCGTGTTCATGTGGAGCCTGGAGAACATGGGGGTCGCGGGCTGGATCGCCACGCTGATCTTCTGCGCCTGCAGCGCGATCCGCCTGGCGCGGTTCAACATCCAGAGCGAGATGGCGCGCGACGAAGGCGCCACCCAGGCCAATCCCTATTTCACCGGATTGCCGATGCCGGCGTCGGCGTTCCTCGCCGTGTTTCCGATGCTCCTGAGCTTTCTGTTCGGCGAACAATATGTGCGCAACCCGGAAATCACCAGCGTGGTGATGATCCTGGCGTCCGTGCTGATGATCAGCCGCGTGCCGACGCCGTCGATCAAATACATGCATCTGCCGAAGGCGTTGCTCGCGGTCGCCTATCTCGCGCTCGGCGGCGTCGTGCTGCTGCTGATCAACTGGCCATGGGCGACGCTGACCGGCGCGTTCATTCTCTACGCGCTGACCATCCCCGTCACGATGTGGCGCAAGGCCAAAGAGGTTGATCTCGAGGACCCTCCGGCAATTACGGATTGAATCACATCGTTTCCCTAAAACGCCGCACAAACCTGCCGTGTGATCAGTCCAACGGATTGCTGGTGGAACTGGCGCTTATACGCATCCATCATATGCGAGAGCTTTGCTGCGGTATCCGGCGATTGCGCGGCCGCGACGAGGACGATCTTGCTGTCTTCGTGGATCATCGATCTCGCCTTCGAATCGAACCACGCACCTTGGCCATTCGTCACGGTGAATCCGGCGGGAAAATCCTCCGCGATGACCTTCGCCGCGAAATCGGACCATTCCTCATCGGTGACGGGACCGCGGCCCTCGATGTCCCGGCCAAAGAACAGCTGCGCTTCGATCATCGGACGTTCGCCGTGCACGGGACAGGTCGCGGCTCGCGCCGCGGTGCACAGCGCAAACAATGCCAGGCCGAGAACCGCCAGCTTCATGCGGCGATGCGCACCGGAAGCGTGGCGTAGCCTTTGACGAAGCTTGAATAGATACGCTCCGGCTCGCCCACGACTTCGATGTTCTTGAAGCGCTTCAGGATCTCTTCCCACACGATGCGCAGCTGCATCTCGGCCAGACGGTTGCCGACGCAGCGATGGATGCCGAAGCCGAAGGAGAGATGCTGGCGCGGCCTTGCGCGGTCGATGATGAAGGCGTTCGGGTTCTCGATCACTTCGTCGTCGCGGTTGCCCGAGACGTACCACATGACGACCTTGTCGCCCTTTTTGATCTGCTTTCCCCTGAACTCGATGTCGGAGAGCGCCGTGCGGCGCATGTGCGCGAGCGGCGTCTGCCAGCGGATGATCTCCGGCACCATGCTTTCGATCAGCGCCGGATTGTCACGCAGTTTCTGGTACTGATCCGGATTTTCGTTCAGCGCCAAAAGCCCGCCCGAGATCGAATTGCGCGTCGTGTCGTTACCGCCGACGATGAGCAGGATGACGTTGCCGAGATATTCCATCGGCTCCATGTTCCGCGTGACGTCGGAATGCGCCATCATGGAGATGAGATCGCTTTTCGGCTCGCTGTTGACGCGCTGATTCCACAACTCCGTGAAATAGGCACCACACTCGCGCAATTCTGTGCGCCGTTGCTCTTCCGAATCCACGATGCCGTGGCCGGGAATGGCGGTCGCCACATCAGACCAGCGGGTGAGCTTGCGGCGTTCCTCGAACGGAAAGTCGAACAGGGTCGCGAGCATCTGTGTCGTGAGTTCGATCGACACGCGATCGACCCAATCGAAGGTTTCGCCACGTGGCAATTCGTCAAGCATCCTGCCCGCACGCGAACGGATGGTGCCTTCCAGCTTCTCCAGATTTTCCGGAGCCACGATCGGGCTTACCACCTTGCGCTGCTTGTCATGCTTGGGCGGATCCATGGCTATAAACATCGGCAGCAGGAAATCCGTCTGCTGGTTACGTAGCGTGATGCCGCCCAGATGCGCCTCCGACGAGAACACCTGATGGTTCGTGTCCACCGCCATGATGTCGTTGTACTTGGTGATCGACCAATAGGGGCCGTACTCGCTCTCGGCGCAGTAATGCACCGGGTCTTCGCGCCTCAGCCGCTCGAAATAGGGCCAGAAGGAATTGGTCCGGAACAGCTCCGGCTGGCCGACATGAATCTTGTCGAGCGGCATGTCATAGGCAGGCGAACTTCCCTCATAAGACTTCGCTTGAGCGGACATGGCAGACCTCCGGCAATGACGCTGCCGTCACGGTAGGCCCACCCCGACAATTTGTCACCCCGGTGGCGGGAGTCACAACGTGCGGCCCCGGGGCGAGCAATTTCATCGCATTCGAACCCGGTTCAGACCGCCGGCGTTAACCGGACCTTCGGGTCTTTGCGCGAAATTGCACGCAGGAGTTTACCGCCTGTTCACCGTGATTGCGCGGTGAGGAGGCTCGAAGGGATATCCGGTATGTGCGGCATCGCAGTGGCTATCGATTGGAATGACGCGGAAGACACCGTGCGCGCACTGGCGCCGAAGATCGCGCATCGCGGCCTCATCAGCGATCCGGTCACATGCCCTGCGAAGAACGCAGCCTTCTACACGCGGCGTCTTCCCATTGTCGACGAAGCCCATGGCGAGCAGCCGAAAACCTCGTTCGACGGCCGGATCGTCGTTGCCATGAACGGCGAGATCTACAATCACCGCGCGCTGCGCCAGGAACTGGAAGCGCTCGGCATCAAATTCCAGACGGATTGCGACACCGAGGTGCTGGCGAACGCGCTGCGCGCCTGGGGTGCGATGGCGCTCGGCCGCATCAACGGCATTTTCGGTTTTGTTTCCCTCGATCTGACCACCGGGGAGTTTCTGGCCGCGCGCGATCCCTTTGGCGTAAAGCCGCTCTATGTCGTGCAGCGCGGGAGCGGTTTCCTCTTCTGCTCCGAAATCGCGCCGCTGCTTTCGGTGACCGAAAGCGACGAAGTCCTGTTACTGCCCCCCGGACACGTGCTCGTGCGGAACGCCTGCGCGAAATATCACAACCGTCGGCCGGCCAATCGTGCATCGACGATCCCTGAACTCGACGCGGCGCTTGAAAAGGCGGTCGTCTCGCGCCTGTCGTCCGAGCAGCCTGTCGCCACACTGTTCAGCGGCGGCATCGACAGCACACTGCTGGTTCACTATGCGCGCCGCCACGTCTCGTCGCTGCCCGCTTACTTCGCCGGAAATACCTCAAGCAGAGATTATCGCTTCGCGCAGGAATACGCGGCGATGATCAACCTCGATCTTCGTCATATCGAAGTCGGGGACTGGAACACATCGACGCTCGGCGAACTCGCGCAACTGGTGCAGACGGTCGAGACCTATGAGCCCGGCGCGATACGACCGGCGTTCCTGACCCGCCGCGTGGCCGAGAGAATGCATGACGACGGATATCGCGTTGCGCTGTGCGGCGAAGGCGCCGATGAGCTCTTCGCCGGCTATGCGCCGCTGGAACGCGCGTTCACGATCGCCGAACCGGCTGGGCGTGATGTGCAGGCTCAATGCCTCGATCTTATGCACCGTTTGAATCTGCAGCGCGTCGATCGCTGTGGCATGCAGCATCAGCTTGAAATCCGAGAGCCGTTCCTCGACACCGGGCTTGCCGAGCGTGCATTGGCGATGACCGGCGCGGAGCTGGTGATAAACGGCGTCGGAAAGCAGCCCCTACGCGAGATCTACAACCTCTATCCGCGCGAATTGCCGAGTTCTGTCCGCGACCGGAAAAAGCTGGGCTTTGCGGAAGATCTCTACGGCGCAGAGACGGATCACATCGATACGCTGTTCAACGATACGATCAGCGACGCGGAATTCGCCGAGGGCAAACGCGTGTTCAGCGAATTCGCGCTGTCGAACAAGGAAGAGCTTTTCTACCTCGCAAGCCTGGCGCGCAAGATGGACGTCTCGCGCGTGCCGCATCTCAAGCAGCGCGCCATTCTTGCGGTACCGGCAGACGCCCCGGCCCGCGCGGCGTAGCGCCTACTTCTCCTCGTCCGGATACGGGCCTTTGCCGCCTTCGGCAATGAAGCGGTCGATGCGGGCTTCGAGCAGCGGCAGCGGGACAGAGCCCATCTGCAACACGGTGTCGTGGAAGGCGCGGATGTTGAACTTGTCGCCCAACGCCGCCTCAGCCTTTGCACGCGCTTTCTTGATCGCCATCTCGCCGAGATAATACGACAACGCCTGACCGGGCCACGCTATGTAGCGATCAACTTCCGTCTCGATCTCGTGATCGGGGAGCGCCGTGTACTGGCGCATATAGGCAATGGCCTGTTCGCGCGTCCAACCCTGAGAGTGGATGCCGGTGTCGACAACGAGACGCACCGCGCGCCAGATCTGCCAGCCGAGATAGCCGAAACGATCATACGGCGTCTCGTACATGTCCATCTCGACGCCCAGATATTCGCAATAGAGCGCCCAGCCCTCGCCGTAAGCCGAGATGTACGAATAGCGCCGGAAATCCGGGAGCGTCGTGTCTTCCGCTGCGAGCGATCCCTGCAACGCATGACCCGGCGCGGATTCATGCAACGTTAGCGACGTCAGATTGAACAGCGGGCGATGCGGCAGGTCATACGTGTTGACCAGATAGACGCCGGGGCCGCCACGGCCCGAGGTGTAGAACGGCGCAAGATCGTCCGGCACCGGCTTGATCGCGAACCGCGCACGCGGCAGGCGGCCGAAATAGAGCGAGGCTTTGCCGTCGAACGTCTTCGCGATCCATGCGGCTCTGTTGAGCAGGTCCTGCGGCGTCTTCGCATAGAACTGCGGATCGGTGCGCAGGAATTCCTGGAATGCGGCGAAATCGCCCCTGAAGCCCGTTTCCTTCATCACATCGACCATCTGCTGATGGAGCGAGGCAACTTCCTGTTCGCCGATCTTGTGAATCTCGGCCGGGTCCATGTCGAGCGTCGTGTACTCGATGATCTGCTGGCGGTAATAGGCCTTGCCGTCCGGCATATCGATGGCCGCGAGCGATTTGCGCGCACCCGGCACATATTCCGTGTTCCAGAATTTCAGCAGCTCGCCATAGACCGGCTGCACCTGATTCCTGATGACGTCGATCGCTTCGGCGCGGAGCTTTGCCTGCTCTTCAGGGGTACCGGCGTGCATCTTCTTGAACGGCTCGTAGAAAAGCGAGTCTTCCGGCTTTGCGTTCGTGACGTTGGAGATCGACGCGTCGCGACCCTGCAAGGTCACCTGCGGCGGCGTGAAGCCGCGCTTCAGGCCCGCGCGCATCTCATCCATCTGCTCGTGATAATAACGCGGCACATCGCGCATCTGCGCGATCCAGTTCTGATAGTCTTTCAGCGTGCGGAAATCGCTGCGCGCGGTGTAGCCCATGTCGGTCCAGAACGTGGTGTCCGAATTGGCGGGCATTTCGAAGTCGCGGAATTTCTGGCTCGCGATCATGTTCACGATCTGCGGGCGATAGACGTCGTAGTTCACCTGATTGGCCGCGCTGAGCTTCGCGCGCGGGATCGCGTCGAGCTGTTTCAGCGTGTCTTCCCAGTAATGCGTGCGGATGTCCTGCGACGCGGGATCGACCTTGGGCAGATGGTCCTGGATCTCACGCGTGTCGTCTTCGCCGCTTGCGAACTGCTTCTCGCGCCATTTCCATTCTTTGGTGTAAAGCGCCTTGAACCGCGCATCGGCCGAAGATTCTTTCGCCGCCGCGACAGCGGGAACCGCTGCCATTGCCAGAACGATTGCCGCACAGCCGGCCAGAAGCACGTTCATGTGTATACCCCTCGAAAATCGGCTGGGACCGTAGCGCGGACATACCCCATCCGCTAGCGTGCCAAATAACAGGGGGAGTCACATGAGTGCGATTACGCGCCGCAAGACCATCGAAGCCAGCGTTGCGCTCGACGGAACCGACCGGCTGAAGCAGACACTAAGCTGGCCGCACCTGATCGCTATCGGCGTCGGCGCGATCGTGGGCACCGGCATCTATACACTGACGGGCGTCGGCGCCGGCCTCGCGGGACCGGCGGTGGTGATCTCGTTCCTGATCTGCGGCGTGATCTGCGCCTGTGCGGCGTTCTGCTATGCCGAAATGGCAACCATGATCCCGGTGGCTGGCAGCGCTTATACCTATAGCTACGCCGTGCTCGGCGAGATCATCGCCTGGGTCGTCGGCTGGAGTCTCGTGCTCGAATACACCGTCGCCGCGGCGGCGGTTGCCGTCGGCTGGGCCGGACATGCCGAAGCTTTGATCGTGGCTGCTGGATGGCCGGTTCCGGCGAACTTGATGCACGGTGTTTTCTCCGGCGGCCTGATCAACATTCCCGCCGTCATCATCGCCGGCGTCGTGACGTTGCTGCTGATCCTTGGCACCCGCGAAAGCGCGACGCTCAACATCTTCCTTGTGCTCATCAAATTGGCGGCGCTGGTTTTGTTCGTCGTGCTGGCGATGCAGTCGTTCGATGCCGCCAACTTCACGCCCTTCGCACCCTTCGGCTATGGCGCCACACAGGGTGCGGATGGAAAGAACTATGGCGTGCTGGGTGCAGCGGCGATTGTGTTCTTCGCCTTCTATGGCTTCGACACGGTGTCGACGGCGGCCGAAGAAACGAAGAACCCGGAACGCAACCTCACAATCGGCATCGTCGGATCGATGGCGCTGTGCACGGCAATCTATGTCGTCGTGGCATCGCTCGCGGTCGGTGCGATGTCTTACACCCAGTTCTCCCAGTCGCATGACGCAGCACCGCTGGTCTACATCCTGGAATCCCTGAACCACGGCACGGCCGCGAAGATCGTGGCCGCTGCTGTCGTCATCGCGATCCCGAGCGTGATCCTTGTGCTGATGTACGGGCAGAGCCGCATCTTCTTTACGATGGCGCGCGATGGCCTTCTGCCGCAGCGCCTTGCCGCCGTGAGCCAGTCACGCGGTACGCCGGTGCTTATGACCTTGATTACGGGCCTCGTCGTCATCGCCATGGCAGCGACGATGGATCTGAGCCAGATCGTCGAACTCGCCAACGTCGGCACGCTGACCGCGTTCATCGCCGTCGCGGTGTCGATGCTGGTGCTGCGCGTGCGCGATCCCAACCGGCCGCGCGTCTTCCGCACACCGCTGCCCTGGGTTGTCGGTCTCATTTGCATTCTGGGCTGCCTCTATCTCGCCTGGAGCCTGCCGACGCGGACGCAGATCTGGTTCTTCGAATGGAATGGCATCGGCCTCGTCGTTTATTGCCTCTACGGAATCCGGGCCAGCCGCCTCGCTAAGAAGGGCTGATGGCGTTGCCTTAGGGGAAATGCAGGCCTAGCCTTCCCTCACCATCCTGGGGAGGAAGGCCATGAATTTCGCATCGCTCTACGTCGAGGCGCTGAAGGACACCACCTGGACGGTGCCGCAGAACTACGACGCCTGCTTCAACTGGGTCTACGACACCGGCCGCGCGGGGATGATGGGCCTGTATCAGAAGGGCAAGGAGTTTCAGTGGGACGCGACCACGCGCATCGACTGGAGCCAGGAGCTCGACGAAGACAATCCGCAGCAGCTCCCCGAAGAAATGCTGCCGATCGCCGGCATGGATCTCTATCAGAAGATGTCCAGGCAGGAGAAAGCAAAGGTCCGCAAACACTTCCAAGCATGGCAGCTCAGCCAGTTCATGCAGGGCGAACAGGGCGCGCTGATCTGCGCGGCGAAGATCGTCACGCAGGTGCCGGACATCGATTCAAAGTTCTACGCCTCGACGCAGGTGATTGATGAAGCGCGGCATGTCGAATCCTATCGCATGCTGCTCTCCAAGTTCGGCGTCGCTTACGAGATCACGCCGCCGCTGAAAGAGCTGATCGATCAGACCCTGCGCGACAGCCGCTGGGACATGACGTATCTCGGCATGCAGGTGGTGATCGAAGGTCTCGCGCTTGCCGCGTTCCAGACCAACCGCGACTATGCGCAAAACCCGCTGGCGCAGCAGGTCAATGCCTATGTGATGCAGGACGAAAGCCGCCACGTCGCGTTCGGGCGTCTGGCGCTGCGCGATTACTATCCGCACCTGACGCAAAAGGAGCGTGACGAGCGCGAGGAATTCCTGATCGAAGCCTGCTACTTGATGCGCGATCGCTTCGAGTCACGCGAAGTGTGGGCGGCATTGGGCCTGCCGGTGCAGGAATGCGTCGATCACCAATACAGCTCGCCGCTGATGACGCGGTTCCGCAATGGCCTCTTCATGCGCATCGTGCCGATCGTGAAAGACATCGGGCTTTGGGGTGAAAAGGTGCGCAAAGGCTATGCCGATATGGGTGTGCTCGACTACGCGAACACCGATGTCGAAGCATTGCAGGAGAACGACAACAACATCGCCCGCGAGTTCGACGCTCGCCGCGCGCATGTGGAATCGACGATCAAGGCAGGACTCGCGGCGGAGTGACTACCGCCAGTTCTTGAAGACAAGCGCGAATTGGCTGTGCGCAACGCCACCGGCGTCGTGCATGCCGGCGTCCGCGATCAGCGCCTGATAATTCTTGTGCCCCTGCGCAAAGAACTGAAACGCGCCGTTGCAATCGATCCGGTCCATAACCAGCACCCCGCCAGGTCTCAGCGCGCTCCACGCCAGCGCGATCTCGTTGCGCATGTCATTGCCCGGATGCGGATTGGTATGCACGACCAGATCGAGCAGACCGAGGCGCGGCAACAGACCGGGCATCGCGCGCTTGGTCGTATCCGACACCAGCGACCAGCGATGCGCGACGCGTGGCTCTACCGCAAGACCGACCTTGCGCACAGCGGTCGAAGGCATGTCGATGCTGAACAGGTGGCCTCTGCGGTTCATCGCCAGCGCTTCAAGGATCAAGCGTGACGTGACGCCGAGACCGACGCCGATCTCCAGCAGCGCCTTGGGCTTTAGATGACGCGTCAGGCACCAGATCGCGCGCGATAGATCGAAATTCAGCTCCCCCGCATGATGCTCGACACTGCGAACGCGCCCCACGACGGACGGCCACAACGCCTGAAGCTCCAATGCCTCCTCGCACGGCCATGAGGCGCCGATGCCTGCGTGGAGGCGGCGCTCCCAGTCATGCATCGCACGATGGCGGAAGGAAGGCTGCGGATTTGTCTCGACGGTTTTTTCTTCGAAGCGAAAGCGATGACGGAGTGCCTGGCCAAGCATGGTCTATCCCTTCGCTGCGGTGAAAGCGCGACGCCACATCGGCGCGGTCTTGCGCGTCTCGGACGGCAGCGCCAGCATATCCATGAGCGACCGGCGCGACGGATGCGCCTGCGGCACCGCGTCGAAGCACAGGCGCAGGATCGCCGGATCATCCCACGGCACATCGTGATGGCCGCTGAGGAAATACGGGCTCGCCTGATCGCGCTCCCATTCGCGCGGGAAGAATGCAACGACATCGTTCGCGATGGAGGGACGGCGCGTCGCCTCGCTGCGCATCACAGAGCTCGCGAGCGCCGCCGGAAGATCGCGGCCTTCGCCGAACGCAAGCGTGCCGCCCTGCGTCGTGCGCGGATTGATTTCGATCAGATGCACATCGCCGGCATCGTCACGGATGAAATCCAGACCATAGATACCGGAAAGACCAAAATGCTTCGCGATCTTGCGCGACGCCTCCGCCATCTGGGGGCAATCGACGCGGCGGATCACATTCGGCGGGCCACCGGGGCCGTCGGAGACAAGGACGTCGTAGTAGATCTCGCCGGTGACCTCGCCCTGCCAGCAGGCAAAAGCGCTGTTCGCCGAACGCCCCGCGACAAATTTCTGTACGTTCACGATCGGCTTGGGCGCGAACACGGCATCGAGCAGAAAATGCGCATCTTTGCGCTTCAAGGCGCGTGCAACACTGCGCAGCCGTGAAACCGGACGCGACAGGCGCTGGAACGCGGCGATCGCATCCTCTTTCGTGCGCACGACCGCAACGCCCTCACCACCCCAGCTACCATCCACTTTCAACACCGCCGGCAAGCCCAGGAGATCGAGCGTCAGGTGGAGCTGTTCAAGGTTCGTGATGGAGATCGTCTCGGGTGTGCGAATGCCGAGGCGCGCAGATGCCTGCATCGAAGCGGCACGCGGAAGCATTTCCTCGAATGTATCGAGCCGGCCGAGCGAGCGGCGGAGCAGCGTGACCAGATGCGCGTTCTCGCCTCTCGCCGCCAATTCCTTCTTGTAGAGCTTGAGCAGCAAACCCACCGCTCGGTCGTCGCACGGCACGACGAGATCGGGCTCCGCCTTCGCCAGCGCCTTGCGCAGCGACCGCGTCGCGAGCAGCGGACGGTAAAGATGACATTCACCGACATAACGACTTAGCCGGGCCGGTGCACGGCGCGGACAAAGCACCTCCACCGACCAGGACGCCGCCGCGAAGCCGCCGGCATAGCGGGCGGTCGACGTCCAATCGACTGTCGTAACCAAAAGAACCTTGCGTGCCATTTCAGAACGTTCCGCGCATTCCCGCGTCTCGCTTTGCAGGGTCCGTTCCGCCCGGTTTCGCCAGCTTCTGGCACGAATCTGGAAGCAAGAGAGGCGTGCGGAGCGCGGAACGCTGCCACACGGATCAGACCGGGACGGAATGTCCCAAAGTGAGCGAGTGGAGTTTTCAAATGGCACAGATTTGCGATGTGGCGATCATCGGGACCGGGCCTCACGGTCTTTCGATGGCGGCGCATCTGAAGGCCCGCGGCATCAAATTCCGCATCTTTGGCAAGCCCATGGGCACCTGGGCCGATCACATGCCCAAGGGCATGATGCTGAAATCCGATGGCTTTGCTTCCAACCTGTCCGCGCCGGCGCGGGAGTCCACGCTCAAGGCCTACTGCGCGCGCAACAACGTCCCTTACGCGGATGAAGGCCTCCCGATCCCGCTCAAGACGTTCCTCGAATACGCGACCTGGTTCCGCAAGCGGTATGTCTCCGAACTCGAAGACACGATGGTCACCGCGCTGAAGAATGACGGCGAGGTTTTCGAGCTGACATTGCAGACCGGCGAGATTGTTGCCGCGCGCAACGTCGTGATGGCCGTCGGCATCACCTGGTTCGCCTACACGCCGGAGGTTCTCGCCGGCCTTCCCGCCTCTCTCGGATCGCACAGCGAAGCCTATGGCGACGTCACGCACTTCAAGGGCCGCGATGTGGCGGTGATCGGTGCAGGCGCGTCGGCCGTCAATCTCGCCGATGAACTCGCCAACGAAGGCGTGCGCGCGCACATCATCACGCGCGAGGCGGAGATCGAGTACAATCGCGTTCCCGACGCTTCCGATCAGACCCTGTTCGCGCGTATCCAGCGCCCGGCTTCCGGTATCGGCCGTGGCTGGCGCTCTGTCTTCTGCGCGCAGGCGCCGCTGCTGTTCTATCGCCTTCCGGATTCGCTCAAGCAGCGCGCAATCCGCAGCCACATGCATCCGGCTGCCGGTTTCTACATGCGCGGCAAGCTCGATGGCCGTGTCGAGACCACGCTCAGCCGCTCAATCCACAAGGCGGAAGCCGTGAATGGCAAAGTTGTGCTGACGCTTGCGGACAACGATGGCGCGCTGGAGACGAAGACATTCGATCATGTGGTCTCGGCAACGGGCTACCGCCCGGACATGCGCCGCGTATCGTTCCTGTCGAGAGAGCTGTGCGAGAAGATCACGCTCGCCGACGGTTCGCCGATCCTGTCCGACGGCCTGGAGACGCCGGTGCGCGGCCTGTTCGTGACCGGGCCGGCAGCGATGAACAGTTTCGGTCCGCTGATGCGTTTCATGGTGGCAGCGGAATTCGCCGCGCCGCATATCGCCGGCCGCCTGGAGCGCAAGCTGGGGAGCTGGACGTCGAACCGCGCGGCCTGAGCGCTCAGCCGGTGCCCGTGAGAAGGGGCTGCGTCGCCTCTTCCGTGATGAGACCCGGAATTCGCACGCTTACCGTCGTGCCACATTGCAGCACGCTTTCGATCTTGAGCGTGCCGCCATGGATTTCGGCAAGCGCGCGCACAAGCGCCAGGCCGAGACCCGTTCCCTCCTGCGAGGCGCCGACATGGTCGCGCACCTGGACGAAGGGATTGCCGAGACGGTCGATCTGATCCGCCGGAATCCCGATGCCGGTATCGCTGACCAACAAGACCAGATCGTCCCGTTCGGCAAGCGCGCGCACCACGATCTTGCCACCGGCAGAGGTGAACTTGATCGCGTTGGAGAGCAGGTTCAGCAGAATCTGCTTTATCGCGCGGCCATCTGCGTCGATCGCCAGCGGCTGCGGCGGCAGATCTTCCACCAGCAGGACGCCGTCGCGCTGCGCGCGCTCACGCATCAGCTCGGTGCAGTCGCGCACGATCTCGCGGATGTCGAAGCGCTGGCGATGCAGCTCGAACTTTCCGGCCTCGATCTTCGACATGTCGAGAATATCGCTGATCAGGCTGAGAAGATGGCTTCCCGCGCCCTGGATGAGGCCGGAATATTCCCGATAGCGCGGATCGCCAAGCGCGCCATAGAGCTCGCTTTGCATCAGCTCGGAAAACCCGATGATGGCGTTGAGCGGCGTGCGCAGCTCGTGGCTCATGTTGGCGAGGAACATCGACTTCAGGCGATTGGCACGCTCTGCCGCGTCGCGCGCGACAAAGGCTTCCTCCCGCGCATCCTCGGCACGCACGATCGCCGCCGCGAGGCCCTGCTCCAGTTTGCGCCGCTCCGCCAGCGCCGCGCCGACGAGTACGACCGAAAGCCCGATCACGGCGATGAAAAGCTGCACGATGATGATCTGCTCTCGCGCTGTGTGCACGTGCACGGCGAATTGGGCATGCGCCGTCAGGGCCGGCAGCATCAGATACACCGCCGCCATCAAAAGCCCGATCGTGCCGCCCTCGAACCCGCGCTGGAACGTCACCAGCATCACCGCGGGAAAGATCAGGAAGGCGATGGGGTAGCTTCGGAGATAGAAGTTGAGCCCGAGCGCGGCTGCGACCGTTCCGAGAAGCAGGATCGTGCCGACGATCTGGTCGCGCGAGAACATCCGGCGAAGCGCTTTCAGCTTCACCGTCATCAGCATCGGGACGACGATGCAGTAGCCCAGCGCGTCCGTGGCGTACCAGTCGAGCGATTGGGTCGCGAACGGCCTGTCAAAGACGAAGTAGAAATAGACCGCCGAGAGCAGCGCAGACGCGATCGGCGCCGGTCCGCCCGCAAGCGCGTAGAAGACGCAAAGCGATCTGGGCTTTGCGAACTCCCTATGCAGGCCCAGATAGTTGAGCGGCGCCGCCACGATGAGCACGCCAACCGCGTTGCAGAACGTCAGCGCGACAGCCGTCATCGGCACGTCGCCCATGACAAGATCGGCAGCAAGATTTCCCGCAAGGCCCGCAGCCAATATCGCCGGCCAGTTGCCGCGTGGTTGCCTGAGAAGGAAATAGACGAGAATCGCGTTGGCGATCCAGATCGCGCTCACGCGATTGATGTAGTCCGACAGTTCGAGGCCCGCGCAGGCGCTCCCGAAAATCAGGCCGAAGACCAGCGCCAACCGGACACCAGACGATTGCGTCGCGTTGCCGGCAGGTTCGTGTATGGCCTGAAAGCCCGTCAAAGCCTTAAATCCCGTGGGGTCCAGCCCCTCTTGCGCCAGACGACAATCAACCTTTGGTCTAGCAAAGCCGGGATAATGGCCGGTTAACCCGATCCTACACGGTCGCGCCGTCCGGGCAGCGCCGCCCTTTTCATTGTGCCCAGAGGGTGGTTCCGCGCCATAGCGTTGGTCGCAATATTCGTGTCTACCTATGCGCGGAGATGCTTCAAAAATGACATTGCGTTCATTGCGGTCGCGGCTTGGCCTGGATCGGGACGGCTTCATTGCCGCAGCCTTGCGGGCACTGCCCTATTTCGACCGCATGCTGATGTGGTCCGCGGCGACCAAGGAATATCAGGTCTATCCGAATTCCACGTTTCCGTGGACGGCCTACCTCGAAGCCAGCACGCCCGTCATCCGCGCCGAGGCGGAATCCTTGCTGCGGGACAGGATGGCCGTGCCGTCCGTGCGCGAGATTTCACCCGATCACGCCAAGATCGCCGTCGACGACAAGTGGCGGTCGTTTTTTCTCTGGGGCTATGGCGTGCGCATCGATGCGAACTGCGCGCGCTGTCCTGAGACCGCAAAGATACTGGAGAACATCCCAGGCCTGCTCACGGCATTCTATTCGGTGATGCTGGCCGGCGCGCATGTGCCGCGCCACACCGGGCCGACCAAGGCGATCCTGACCACGCATCTCGGGCTCATCGTCCCGGCAGAGCGCGAGAAATGCCACATGGATGTCGGCGGAAACGACGTGGTGTGGAAAGAAGGCCAGGTCGTGATCTTCGACGACATGTTCCCGCACGAGGTGTGGAACGACACGAACGAAGATCGCATCATCCTTCTGCTCCACATCAAGCGGCCGCTGAAATTTCCGGGATCGGTATTGCGCGATCTTTTCTTTGCCGGCCTGCGCGCCAGCCCGTTCGTACGCGACGGCCTGCGCAACCTCGACCAATGGGACAAGAAAGCGCCCGCGGCTGCCGTTGCCGCGGAGTGATGTTGGAAGCGAAGACTGGCTTGCCAGGCGAAGCGACGTGGTGAGAGGCCCAGGCTTCGCCCTTCGGGCTACGCCGGGGCAGTCTTCGCTCCGCTGCGCGTCGCGAAGACTGGTGCCGCTTGCGTGACTCGAACACGCGACCCCATCATTACGAATGATGTGCTCTACCGGCTGAGCTAAAGCGGCCCGGGAAGGCGCGGAAAATAGGCAGAAGCCCCCGATACTGCAACAGGGGATTTACGCCGCGGAAAGCCTCGTTTTTCGCGTTGCCGGGGCGCTGTCGGCGGGCCATTGTGACGCATGCTCTCGAAGGCCGACGACTATCCGATCCATCAGTTGCCCGAGCCGATCGCCACGGCCGGCACCGACCGCAACTTCTACGACCGCTACTTCTTCAACGGCTACACGATGGACGGCAGCGTGTTCTTCGCCGCCGCGCTGGGCGTCTATCCGCATCTGAACGTGATGGACGCGTCGTTCTCCGTGATCGTCGATGGCGTGCAGCACAATCTGCATGCGTCCAAAATCCTGAACATGGAACGGATGGACACGACGGTCGGGCCGATCTCCATCGAGGTTGTCGAGCCGCTGAAAGTTCTGCGTCTGCGCGTCGCCAGTGCCGAGCACGGCATCGCCGCCGATATCACCTTCCGTGCGCGCGCCTTGGCGGTCGAAGAACCACGCTTCACCTACCGCATTGGACCTCGCACACTGATGGACTACACGCGCCTCACCCAGAACGGGGCCTATGAGGGTTTCATCGAGGTCAAGGGCAAGCGCATCGAACTCGCGAAAGACAAGATCGTCGGCACGCGAGATCGCTCGTGGGGCGTGCGCCCGGTCGGCATGGGCGATCCGCAGGGTGTCGCGCCGCCGCGCCTGCCGCAATTCTACTGGCTATGGTCGCCGCTGAATTTCGAAGACCGATTCATGCTTTATCACAAGAATGCGGATGAGAACGGTCATTCGTGGAACACGGCATCTGTGATCGGCGCGCTTGATGATGCCGCGCCATCGCATATGGCGAGCTGCACGTCGAAGATTTCCTACAAGCAGGGTACGCGGCACGCGCAGGATGCAGTGCTCGAAACCGTCGATGCCGACGGCGGCAAATGGGAGATCGAACTTACGCCGAAGTTTCAGTTCTACATGTCCGGCATAGGCTACATGCATCCGCAATGGGGACACGGCATGTATCACGGCGAAAACGCGGTCGGTTACAACACCTACGATCTCGCCACCGTCAACGAGAACGATCCGCGCTTCCAGCACATCCAGGCATTCGTGAGCGCGAAGCTGAAAGGCCCCGGCGGTATCGTGCGCGAAGGCGCGGGTGTTCTGGAGCAGTTGGTGATCGGCGCGTACAAGCCGCACGGCCTCACAGGAATATTCGATCCCGCGCCATGAGCGATGCGCTGAGCGAGAACCTGGCGAAATATCTGGCGGCGAAGCTGAACGCACCCGATCTCACCGTGCACGATCTTGCGCGCATTCCGGGCGGCGCATCGCGCGAGACCTATCGCTTCCGCGCGCGCCATGGCGGCACAGAGCGCAAGCTCATCCTGCGCCGCGATCCGCCGGCGAGCTTGATCGAGACCGAGCGTTCGACCGAATACCGCGCCTATGAAGCGTTCCACAAACTCGGGCTTCCGGTACCGGAGCCGATTGCGCTGGAGCTTGGCAGCGAAGCGCTCGAGCGCCCGTTCTTCATCATGGCGGACATCGAGAACGCGATGGTCGGTTCGATCCTCGCGCCCGATCCGTATGGCGCGCATCGCGAGAAGATCGGCCAACAATTCTTCTCGATCCTCGGGCGTATCGCCGGTGCCGATCCGAAGGTGTTGGGCCTCTCCGATTTCGAAGGCGCCTCGGCGCCTGATCAATGTTGGCGCCACGAAGTCGCGCGCTGGGAGAAAGTGATCGACGAGGACGAAGGCGAGCCGCAGCCAATCGCGCGCGCCGCGATCCGCTGGCTGAAGCGCAATCCGCCGCCGCCCGCGCAAAAGATCAGTGTCGTGCATGGCGATTATCGCAGCGGGAATTTTCTCTTTGATGCCGACGGCGACATCCGCGCGATCCTCGACTGGGAGATGGCGCATCTGGGCGACCCGCTGGAAGACCTCGCCTGGGCGATCGACCCGCTCTGGGCACATCACGATCCCTCGCACCCTGCGGGAACGCTCGCCCGCGCCGATGCGATCAAAGTGTGGGAACAGGCGAGCGGCTTGAAAGCCGATCCTGCCGCGCTCGCGTGGTGGGAGATATTCGCGAGCCTGAAAGGCTGCGCGATCTGGATTTCCGCCGCGCATGAATACGCGACCGGCCGCAACGACGATCCGGTCAACGCCTTCTCGGGCTGGTATTGCCTCACCTATCACAACAAGGTTCTCGCCGACCGGCTGGGGGCGCTCGCATGAATCCCGACGCACAGGACATCCTGAACAAGAGCGCCGATCAGCTGATGGGCCAGTTAGCACCGGCGCTGAACGCGCAATACTCGCAAGGCACCGCAGCGGTGATGGCGCTGCTGCTGAAATTCGCCGGCAAGGAATACGAACGCGGCGCCGATATCCGCGCAGCAGAAAACGCCGACCTGCGCGCGCTGTTTGCCGAACTTACGCCGCGCGTCGGCGATGCAGCATTGCGCAAACGTACCGAAGACGCCGCCGCGACACACGACACCTCGCTTGCGATTTCAGCACTCAACGCTGCCAATCACGATCTGCGCCGCACTCTGATCGCGCTTCAGATTTGGATCGAAGAAAACGGCTCGCGCGAAGACCAGCAGCGCATCTGGTCGGCGCTCAGGGCGTCGGCAGATCGCCGGATTGTTTCTCTCTTCTAAAATTACGTCCCCACTTACCCAAATTCGTCATGGCCGCCCTCGTGGCGGCCATCCATTTTCCAGAGGCCTTTGGTTCGTGATCATGGATGGCCGGGACAGGCCCGGCCATGACGGATAGGGGGAGTCAACCGCCGCGCGGATGCGCTTTGGCGTAGACGTCCATCAGCTTTTTCGTGTCGATCTCGGTATAGGTCTGCGTTGTCGAGAGCGACGCGTGGCCGAGTAGTTCCTGCACCGCGCGCAGATCGCCGCCGCCAGCGAGCAGATGGGTTGCGAAGGAGTGGCGCAGCGCATGTGGCGTTGCGCGTTCTGACAATCCCAAACGCCCACGCAATCTCTGCATCAACAATTGCGCTTCGCGTGCGCTCATCGGCTTGCCGCGACGCGATAGAAAGAGCGGCGCTGCGGGAGCGCCGGAGAATGGAATGATGTCTGCGTAGGCGCCTACAGCTTCTCGCACGACAGGCAGCACTGGCACGACACGCTCCTTCATTCCCTTACCGATGATCGAGAGCGACGCTTTGAGCGGCACATCTTTGCGTGTCAGCGACAACGCCTCCGAGATACGCAGACCGCATCCATAAAGAAGTGTTAGCAGAGCCGTGTCGCGCGCGGCGATCCATTCAATATCGTGCGTGCCGACGTCTTCGATGACGCGCGCGGCGTCGTTTTCACTCAACGGCCTTGGCAATGTGCGCGGAATGCGTGGCGTACGCACGGCGCGCGGCGCGGGATTGTCGACCACACCTTCGCGCGCGAGATAGCGGAAGAAGGTTCGGATCGCCGACAGCGCGCGCTGCACCCCGCGCGGGCCCAGGCCGCGCGTGCGGCGGTCGGTGATGAAGGCGCGAATGTCCGCGGCGGTCAGCTTGGACAGCGCGCGTGCATCGACGCGGCTGCCAAGATGCTCTTTCTGGAAATCGAAGAACCGCCCGAGATCGTCGCCATAGGCGCGCAGCGTGTGCGCACTCGCGCGCCGTTCATCGGACAGGGATTTCAGCCAAGCCTTGCTCAGCTCTTCGGCGGATTGCCCCACGCTTTTACCGCCCGCTCGACCGCTTCGAGCTTTGTCTTCAGCGCCGCGTTCTCCGCGCGCAATTTCTCGATGACGTGAATCTGCATGTCGAGCGCTTCGCCCTCGAACCGCGGCGGAAGCAGCATCGCCAGAAACGATCCGTCCTGCGCCAGCCTTGCCCGATTCATGCGGATATACGCCCGAACGGCCTCATCGGCCTCGGGCGCAACATCTTCTGCCTGTTCGCTCATGCGTCCCTGATCTTCACACCGGCCTTCTGCGCATCGGCGAGGAAAGCGGCGAGCCCCTTATCAGTGAGTGGATGGTTCAACAGCTGATCGAAAATCTTGGCCGGGATCGTCGCCACATCGGCGCCGGCGAGCGCGGATTCGCGCACATGCGTCACGGTGCGGATCGAGGCAGCGAGAATCTGCGTCTTGAAATCGTAATTGTCGTAGATCGCGCGGATGTCACGGATCAGGCCCATGCCATCCTCGCCGCAATCATCCACGCGGCCTATAAAGGGAGAGATATAGGTCGCGCCCGCCTTCGCTGCCATCATCGCCTGAACTGGCGAGAAGCAGAGCGTGACGTTGACATGCAGATCGTCGGCGGCGAGCGCGCGGCAGGCTTTGAGCCCGTCCCAGGTCAGCGGCACCTTGATCGTGATGTTCTTGGCGATCTTCGCGAATCGGTGCCCCTGCTTCATCATGCCGTCGAAATCGGTGGCCAGCACTTCGGCGCTGACAGAGCCGGGAATGATGTGGCAAATCTCTTCCAGAACATCCACATAATCGCGGCCGGTTTTGGCGGCGAGCGAGGGATTGGTCGTCACGCCGTCGACAAGCCCTGTCTCCGCGTATTTGCGGATTTCGTCTAAATCGGCGGTATCAAGGAAGATTTTCATCGCGCCATTGACCGGACAGAATCGCTCTAGACAGTGTACCGCATGAAGGACGCCGCCTTGAAGCCCGCTTTGATGCTCGGACCACATCCGCGCGCCGGTGTGCTTTTGCCGTTACCGTTGCGCGGGGCCTATGACTACAAACTCCCCAAGGGCACGGAAGTTGCGCGCGGGCTTCTCGTTGTCGCACCGCTGGGATCACGCGAAACGCTGGGCGTCGTGTGGGGCGAGGCAGAAGGCGGTGTCGGCGACAATCGCCTGAAAGAAGCGATCCCGCTCGACGGACACCCAATCCTTCCAGCCGATCTGTGCGATTTCGTCGATTGGGTTGCCAATTACACGCTGAATGCGCCCGGCAATGTTCTGGCGATGGCACTACGGTCGCGACAGGCATTCGAGGCGGAAGTTCCGCGCACCGCATATGTGCTTGGCGAAGCACGTCCGCCAAAGATGACGCCGCCGCGCCAGCGCGTGATTGCAATCGCGGCAGACGGTCTGGCGCGATCGGTCAGCGGACTGGCAGAGGAAGCCAATGTGACACCCGCCGTCGTGCGTGGATTGATCGACGCGGGCGCGCTGACCCCGGTCGAGCTTCCCGAATTCACGCCGTTCGAATGTCCCGATCCGGGATTTGCGAAAGTGACGCTCAGCCTCGAACAGGAAGCAGCGTCGCGCAGTATGAAAGCCGCCGTCGCGGCAAAGCGGTTTTCTGTCAGCCTGCTCGACGGCGTCACCGGCTCCGGCAAGACCGAGACTTATTTCGAAGCCGTCGCCGAAGCGATGCGCGCAGACAAGCAGGTGCTGATCCTGTTGCCGGAGATCGCGCTGACGATCCAGTTTCTCGACCGCTTCGCGCAACGTTTCGGCTGCCGGCCGGCGGAATGGCATTCCGACCTGTCGCAGAAAGAGCGCCGCCACGTCTATCGCGCGGCGATGAGCGGCGAGGCGCGCGTGATTGTCGGCGCGCGCTCTTCCCTGTTCCTGCCGTTCAAGGATCTCGGCCTCATCATCGTCGATGAAGAGCACGAGCAGGCCTACAAACAGGAAGAAGGCGCGATCTACCACGCCCGCGACATGGCCGTGGTGCGCGCGCGCATCGCGCAGTGTCCGGTGGTGCTGGCCAGCGCCACGCCGTCGCTCGAAAGCCATGTGAACGCGACCGCGAACCGCTATGCACATCTGAGCCTGCCGCGCAGACATGGCGCTGCCGTTCTGCCGGAAGTGCGCCTGATCGATCTGACACAAGATCGTGGCGATGCGGGCACGTTCCTGTCGCCACCGTTGCGCGAAGCCCTCGCTCAGACCTTGGCCGCCGGCGAACAGGCGATGCTTTTTCTTAATCGCCGTGGTTATGCACCGCTCACCTTGTGCGAAGCCTGCGGGCACAAAATGACCTGTCCGCATTGCGCGGCGTGGCTGGTGGAGCATCGTTATCGCCGGCGTCTGGTCTGTCATCTCTGCGGCTACGACACCGCGACGCCGCCGGAATGTCCGCAATGCCACAGCGCGGCGACCTTCATTGCCTGTGGTCCCGGCGTGGAACGCGTGGCGGAGGAATTCGCGAGCGTTTTTCCGCAGGCGCGCATGGCCATCGCATCCAGCGACACACTGCATGGCCCTCAGGAAACGCAGGCCGCAATCCGCGCCATGACCAAGCGCGAGATCGACGTGCTCATCGGCACGCAGATCGTGGCCAAGGGGCATCACTTCCCGCAACTCACCTTGGTCGGCGTGATTGATGCCGACCTCGGAGGATCAGACGGCGACGTCCGCGCCCGCGAACGCACGTTCCAGCTTCTGCATCAGGTCGCGGGCCGCGCAGGCCGCGCCGATAAGCCGGGCCTCGTATTGATCCAGACGCGCAATCCGAAGGATGCCGTACTGCAGGCGCTGGCACGCGGCGACCGCGATGCGTTCTACGAACAGGAACGTGGCTTCCGCGAACGCGCAAAATCGCCGCCCTACGGGCGTCTTGCGGCGATCATTCTCTCCGGCGCCGACGGCGACTCTGTGCGTGAGGCCGGCCGCATCGTGGCCAAAGCGGCACCTTCCGCGCGCGGGGTGAAGATCTGGGGGCCGACTCCGGCGTTCTATTCCCTGCTGCGCGGGCAAACGCGTGAGCGCCTGCTTGTGCAGGCCGATCGCGGCGTGGACGTGCAGGGCTATTTGCGCGCATGGCTGCGCGAGGCAAAGGTGCCGAATTCCGTGCGCCTGACAGTCGACATCGATCCGATGAGTTTTTTCTGAAGGAGCTATTTCATGAGAACTATTGCATGCGCCTTGAGCGTCAGCCTGTTCGCGACCTCAGCACTCGCCGCCGCCGATTACGACAAGACCGAAAAGACCAAAGCCTATGAGATCCGCCTGCGCATTGCCGCACCGGCGGTGGCGATCCCAAAGCTGCGCGACGAGATTATGGCGCGCTTCCAGAAGGAGACGGCGGAGATCAAGGAAGACTCGACATCCGATCTGAAAGAGATGCCGCAGTATTTCCATCCTTATGCGTTCGACGCCAACTGGAAAGTGACGTTCGAAAACGCGCATCTCATCAGCCTGTCGACCAACACCTTCATCGACCAGAATGGCGCGCATCCGAACGGCGAATTCGACAGCATCGTCTGGGACAAACAGGCGAGCCGCGTGGTGCCACTCCACGAATTGTTCGCGCCGGGAAAAGCACCGGCGGCGTTCAAAGCCATCGCCAGCGCCGCGCGTAAAGCCTGGCAGAAGAGCGTGGTCGAGAAGGCCGGCGGCGACGCAGACACATCCGACATGGATCAGGGCATCGGCGCGGACGAAAAGCATCTCGGCCACTACGCGCTCACCTACGCGAAAGGCGACACGAAGGCGAACGGCATCGTGCTGCTCTACGGACCGGGCGAAGTGTGGGTCCATGTGCTGGGCGATTTCCGGCTGTCGATTCCGGTCGCGGTCTTTCGCGATTATCTCACACCCGCGTGGCGCGCGGAGTTCAAGTAAGGGTCAGTGCTGACGCAGCATGTAGGCGGACAGCATCAGGATCACGATCGCTATCATTTGCGTGAGGATGCGGTATCGCATCAGCACATTCGACCATTTGGCGTCGGTCTTTCCGCCGATGGCCATCACCGCGATGCCGGCGATCAGCGTTCCCGCGACGGCCAATAACGAAAGGCCACCAAGAATATACCAGATCATGTCGTCGCTCCCGGTTCGGGCAGTTTCGGTCCAGGGACCCAGCCCGCGGCCTTGGCGCCGAGTTCCCGGAACTTGCCGCTGGCCTGTTCGAGGCGCTGCTGCCATTCGGCGTTCGGCGTCTGGCCCTCGATCGTCCTGAAATAGACCTGCATCAGGCAGGCAATGGCAACGGGCTCCAACAGCGCAGCCTTCGCGGCCCAAGCAAAGATGATCGCGAAGCCGAGCGTCCATACCAGCCCGCCATGGATGACCGCGGCCAGCGCCGCGACCGGACCGACGATCACGACAAACACAAGGATCGTCAGCACCCACAGAAAGACCGACAGCCACGCCGCGTTCTTGAGGAAATGCTTGTAGTTCTGCGCGTAGAGGATGAGACCCTCTTCCGCCGTCTTCCACGGGTTTGTCGTGCGCGTGCGGATCAGATAGGCGAGGATGATCTCATCCACATAGGTGAGCGACATGCGCACGATCGCTTCGGCGATGCGGATAAGTTGCTGCAAGGCGGGCACCGGCAGGAACGCGGTGAAGAAATTGATGGTGTTGAAGAACGCGCGCAGCACGCCCTTGATGAGCTGATCGACGCCGAACAGCACCGAGGATTCGGTGAAATGCGTCTTCACGAACTGAGTGCCGTACGAAATCTGTCCCTGACCGCCCGGAATCTGCTTGCCGTCGAGGATTTCGACCAGCACCGCGATATGCGCAGCCTTCACCAGATAGAGAATGTATTCGCGCGCCAGATAGAGTACGGCACTCGTCACGCCGAAACCGATCAATCCGCCCCAGAACGCACCGCCGGCCGGCGCATCCGGGCTCGAGCCGACATGGCCGAAGCCGTAACCCACCAGAGCGCCCGCGCCGACGGTCACGAGATAGGCAAAGCCGATCCCGAAATAGACCAGCATGCGCAGCACGACGAACGGCAGGGTCTTGAGGACCATGCCGATGGCCTTGCTGAAGCTGAAATCCCACATGGAAACAATCCGTTCGACGCGCCGGGACTATCGCCCGCCGCGGTCGGCCCATCAAGCCAGCGCGTCGATCGCGTCGTCGCTCAGTCCGCCGGGAACGATGGTGACGGGAATGGTTTGCGCATTGGTGCCTGCGAACAGGGACACAAGCGGGCCGGGACCTTCCTTGCCGGCGCTTGCGGCGAGAACAAGGATGGAGATATCGGGATCGCGCTTGATGAGGGCGAGCAGGCAATCCGACGGACGCCCGTGCTCGATGATCAACTCGGGCACGATGCCGGACAATTCGTTCACCGCTTTCGCCGCGGTGTGCAGCAGGGCTTCGGCCGCCTGATGCGCTTCCTCGCGCATGATCTCCTCGACACCTTTCCATTGCTGGATGTCGCCGGGTTCGGCGACGCAGAGCAGCGTGATGTGGCCGACGGTGTGCTGCGCGCGGCGCGTCGCAAAGCGGATCGCGACCTTGCTCTCCGGCGTCTTGTCGACGACGACGAGGAATTTGCGCGGATGGCCGGACGCACTCATCCGGGCAGTTTCGCCTTCAGCTGATAGAGCATTTCCAGGGCCTCGCGCGGCGTCAGCCCATCCGGCGAGATTTCGCGCAGGGCCTCCTCCACAACGCTCGATTTCGCGGCGGGTTGCGCGGGCGCATTGGCGGCGAACAACGGAAGGTCGTCGATGCGCGCGAGCGGCTTGTGGCCCTCGCGGCCTTCTTCCAGTGCGGCGAGAACTTCCTGCGCGCGTGTGACGACGGCCGCTGGAAGGCCCGCGAGCTTTGCGACATGGATACCGTAGGAACGGTCAGCCATACCGGGCGCGACTTCGTGCAGGAACACGATCGTGTCGTTCCATTCGCGCACGCGCATGGTCACGCAGGCGAGCGAGGTAAGACGTTCCGCCAGCGCCGTCATTTCGTGATAATGCGTCGCGAACAGGGCGCGGCTCTTGTTCTTCTCGTGCAGATGTTCGACGGCCGCCCAGGCAATCGCGAGACCGTCGAACGTTGCGGTGCCGCGGCCGATCTCATCAAGGATGACGAGACTGCGTTCGGTCGCCTGGTTCAGGATCGCTGCCGTCTCCACCATCTCGACCATGAAGGTCGAGCGCCCTGCCGCGAGATCGTCGCCGGCCCCGACGCGGCTGAAACAGCGGTCCACGATACCGATATGCGCGTCGTCGGCAGGCACGAAACTTCCCGCCTGCGCGAGGATCGCGATCAACGCGTTCTGGCGCAGGAACGTCGACTTGCCAGCCATGTTCGGGCCGGTGACGAGCCAGAGCCGTCCAACGCCTGAGGCCGAGAGATCGCAATCGTTCGGCACGAACGCGCCCGAATGGCTCTGCTGCAGCGCAGGCTCGACCACGGGATGGCGGCCACGCTGGATATCGAACGCAAGGCTTTCGTCGATGTGCGGCCGCGTAAGGCGTCGCGCGATCGCAAGTTCACCCAGCGCGCTCGCGACGTCCAGAACGGCAAGCGATTGTGCGATGGCGCCGAGCGGTGCGGCACTGGCAACAGCGCTCGCGACCATGTCCTCGAACAGCGCAAGCTCCAGCGCCAGTGCGCGCTCACCGGCTTCAGAGATGCGGCTCGCAAGGGTCGCGAGCTCGTCCGTCGAGAAGCGCACCGCGCCGGCCATCGTCTGGCGGTGCCGGAACAAATCGCGCGCCGTGCCGGACATGAGTTTATCGGCGTGTTGCGGCGTCACTTCGATGAAGTAGCCGAGCACGCCATTGTGCTTGATCTTGAGCGGTGCGCCGGACTGGTCGCGATAGCGCGCTTCCAAAGTTGCGATCACACGGCGGCTCTCGTCGCGCAATTGCCGGGCATCGTCCAACGGCGCATGCGCACCCGCGACGATGAAGCCGCCATCGCGCGCAAAGAAGCCGGGCTCCGCGGTCAGCAGAAAACGGAGCTTCTCCGAAAGCTGCGATACCGCCGCGATATTGTCGGTCAAGGCGTGACAGGCATCGCGCACCTCACCGGGCGCCGGCGTCATGCCGTCGAGCTTCAATCCATCGCGCAGGGCCCGCGCGCAATCGATGCCGTCGCGCAAAGCCGCCAGATCGCGCGGGCCACCGCGGCCGACGGACAGACGCGCCAGCGCGCGTGCGATATCGGGTGCGCGTTTCAGATCCTTGCGAATACGACGGCGCAGCTCGCTGTCATTGGCGAAGAACCCGACGGCATCGTGACGCTTCGCCAGTGCCGCAACATCGGTGAGCGGAGCGGCCAGCCGCGACGCCAGTTCGCGTGCACCCGCCGCTGTCACGGTCCAATCGATGGTTGCAAGCAGCGAGCCGCGCCGCTCGCCGCTCAAGGTCTCGGTGAGTTCGAGATTGCGCCGCGTCGCCGCGTCGATGCTCATGAACGCCTTGGGCGCGACGCGTGCGGGCGGCGACAGTGCCGGGAGCTTTCCCTTCTGGGTCAGTTCCAGATAGACGATCAGAGCGCCTGCCGCCGACAATTCAGCGCGCGAGAATTGCCCGAAGCCATCCAGCGACGTCACGCCGTAACGCGTCTTCAGCGCGCGCTCGCCGGTGTTCGAGTCGAACTTGATCGACGGCATCGGAGTCAGCGCCGGACCGAAAGCCTTCAGAACCGGCGCGGCGATCTCATCCGCCAGCAACGCATCCGGCGCCAGCAATTCGCGCGGGGCGATGCGCGCCAACTCCGCACCCAACTCCCGCGCCTCCACTGCACACACGGAAAAGGTACCGGTCGACATATCGGCGGCGGCGAGCGCCAACTCGCCACCCGCACGCCCGAGTGCGGCCAGCGTGTTGGAGGCCCGCGCTTCGAGCAGGGAATCTTCCGTCAAAGTGCCGGGCGTGACCAAGCGCACGACTTCGCGCTTCACCACCGATTTGGAGCCGCGCTTTTTTGCTTCCGCCGGGTCCTCGATCTGTTCGCAGACCGCGACGCGGAAGCCCTTGCGGATCAGCTTCTCCAGATAGGCGTCCGCCGCGTGCACCGGCACGCCGCACATCGGAATGTCGTCGCCCGCATGCTTGCCGCGTTTGGTCAGCGCGATGTCGAGCGCCTCGGCGGCCTTCGCCGCATCGTCGAAAAAGAGTTCGTAGAAATCCCCCATGCGATAGAACAACAAATATTCCGCATGGGCCGATTTGATCGCCAGATATTGCGCCATCATCGGCGTCGCGTCGGCTTCCGCCCCGGCAGCAGGGATTGGAACATGCTCGTTCATGCGCCGATCCTAGCAGAAGCGCGTTGTCTAGAGCGCCCCAAAGACGGATATTCTGTGGATCACGAGAACCGGATGCCGCATGTCGATCAAACGCCCGTCCTTCACTGACGAGGAAGCCCTCGCCTTTCACGCCGGAACCAAGCCCGGCAAGCTGGAAGTCAACCCGACCAAGCCGATGGCGACCCAGCGCGACCTGTCGCTGGCCTATTCGCCGGGCGTCGCCGTCCCCGTCCGTGCGATCGAGAAAAATCCCGACGCAGCCTACGACTATACGGCCAAGGGCAATCTGGTCGCGGTGATCTCCAACGGCACGGCGATCCTGGGCCTTGGCGACCTCGGTGCGCTGGCATCGAAGCCGGTGATGGAAGGCAAGGCGGTGCTGTTCAAGCGCTTCGCCGACGTCGACTCCATCGATCTGGAGGTCGGGACAAGCGACGTGGACGAGTTCGTCGCGGCGGTGCGCTATCTCGGCCCGACCTTCGGCGGGATCAATCTGGAAGACATCAAGGCGCCGGACTGCTTCGTGATCGAGCAGCGGTTGCGCGAACTGATGGACATTCCCGTCTTCCACGACGATCAGCACGGCACCGCGATCATCTCCGCTGCCGGCATCATTAATGCGCTGCATCTGACCGGCCGCAAGATGAGCGACATCAAGGTCGTGGTGAACGGCGCCGGGGCCGCGGGCATCGCCTGCCTCGAACTGCTGAAGTCGATGGGCCTCCCGAACGAAAACGCGATCCTCTGCGATACCAAGGGCGTCATCTATCGCGGCCGCACCAATGGCATGAACCAGTGGAAATCGGCGCATGCTATCGAGACCAAGGCGCGCAGTCTTGAAGACGCGCTGGAGGGTTGCGATGTGTTCCTAGGCCTCTCCGTCAAAGGCGCGGTGACCCAAGCGATGGTGAAGACGATGGCGAAGGCGCCGATCATCTTCGCCATGGCCAATCCCGATCCCGAGATCACGCCGGAGGATGTGAAAGCGGTGCGGCCCGACGCCATCGTCGCCACCGGCCGCAGCGACTACCCCAACCAGGTGAATAACGTTCTCGGCTTCCCCTACATATTCCGCGGTGCGCTGGACGTGCGCGCGAAGACGATCAACGAAGCGATGAAGATCGCAGCTGCCGAAGCGCTGGCCGAACTCGCGCGCGAAGATGTGCCGGACGAAGTCGCGGCCGCCTATCTGGGCGATCGGCCCGTCTATGGGGCCGATTACATCATTCCCGTCCCCTTCGACCCGCGCCTGATCAGCCGCGTGTCGGCAGCGGTCGCCGACGCCGCGATCAGGACCGGCGTGGCACGGCGTACGATCGATGTGGATGCCTATCGCCAGGAATTGTCCGAGCGCCTCGATCCCTCGGCAGCCGTGTTCACGAAGCTTACCGCCTCGGTGCGCACCAATCCCAAGCGCGTCGTTTTCGCCGAGGGCGAGGAGGAATCCGTCATTCGCGCCGCGGCCGCGTTCCAGAGCTCAGGCCTCGGAAAGGCCTATCTTGTGGGCCGCGAAGAGATCATCAAGACGCGCATCCGCAATGTCGGTCTCGAAGAGAATTCGCTCGAGATCCGCGTGCCGGCATCGGCCCGCGACGAGTCGACCTACAGCGACGCGCTCTACAAGCGCACGCAGCGCAATGGGATGCTCTATCGCGATTGCGTGCGCCTGGTTGCCAACGACCGCAACATCTTCGCGGCCTCGATGCTCGCGGCCGGCGATGCCGACGCGATGGTGACCGGTGTCACGCGCTCCTACCAGGTCGCGCTCAACGATGTGCGGCTGGTGCTCGACTCGCCCGAGGGGCAGCGCCCCATCGGCGTGATGATGGTGTTCACGCGCAACGGACTCGTCCTCGTCGCCGACACAAGCGTGCATGAAATGCCGACATCCGACGAGCTCGCCGACACCGCCGTTCAGACCGCCGCCGTCGCGCGCCATTTCGGCATGACACCGCGTGTGGCCCTGCTCGCGTCTTCGACCTTCGGATTCCCGCGCAGCGAACGCAGCGAGCGCATCGTCGAGGCGGTGAACATCCTCGACAAGCGCGGCGTTGATTTCGAGTATGACGGCGAGATCGCCGCCGATGTCGCGCTCGACCGCGAGAAGATGGCGGTCTATCCTTTCTGCCGCCTGACCGAGCCCGCGAACGTGCTCATCATGCCCGCGATCCACTCGGCGTCGATCTCGACCAAGCTTCTGTCGCAGATCGGCGGCGTGACGATGATGGGACCGCTGCTGATCGGGCTTGAGAAGTCCGTGCAGATCGCACCGCTCGGCGCCAAGATGAGCGAGATCTACAACGCGGCGCTGGTCGCGGCGTTATAGATACGAAATCAGCGCCCAGCCGACATAGGCGAGCAGCAACAGCGCCACCAGCAGATCGCTGATCATCGCCAGGTTGCGCTGCGCGTTGCGCCCGCTGTGGCGCAGATGGCCGATGCCGGCCTGCGCATAGTAGAGACCGCTGACAATCGCCGCAGGAAGAATGAAGGCCGGCACAAACACCGCGACGATGCCGATCACGCCCATCGCGGCGTTGGCCATGCCCAGTTCCTCGATGAAGACCAGCGGATCGTCGCTCATGATCCCGAAGATCTCCTGCGCGGTGGTGCGCGGCTGAAGCTGCTGGCGGATGCCGGCGACGAACAGGCGCACGCCGCCGGCCCAGAACGCGAACCATTTGCCGATCAGAAGCATCAGGGGAAGGACGCTGTGCGCAAGCGCCTGCTCGGCATAGACGGAACCGGCCGGCAGGATCAGCGTCAGCAGCAAGACACTCGCGTAATACATTTGGGGACCCTCTTCCGCGCCAAAATAGCACCCCTGCGCGCCACGCCGATGCAAAATCTTCATGACGCCGCTAGAGTGCCGCGCCCCAACCAGGAACTCCCATGGATACCGCCAAGCTCACCTCCTTCATGAACACGATCTGGGACAATGACATTGTTCCCACGCTGACCGATTACATCCGCATCCCGAACAAATCGCCGGCCTTCGATCCGGACTGGGTGAAAAACGGGCACATGGACAAGGTCGTGACGCTGTTCGAGGGCTGGGCGAAGGAGAAACTCAAATCCATTCCCGGCAGCACGATCGAAGTCGTGCGGCTGAAAGATCGCACGCCGCTGATCTTCATGGAGATCCCCGGCGACAAGGACGACACCGTCCTGCTCTACGGCCATCTCGACAAGCAGCCGGAAATGAAAGGCTGGAGCGAAGGCACCGGGCCGTGGGAACCGGTGATGAAGGACAACCGCCTTTACGGCCGCGGCGGCGCCGATGACGGCTATGCGATGTTCGCATCGCTGTCTGCGATCCTGGCGCTGCGTGAACAGGGCGGAAAGCATGCGCGCTGCGTCATCACGATTGAAGCGTGCGAAGAATCGGGAAGCTATGACCTTCCCTTCTACATCGAGCATCTGAGCGATCGCATCGGCACACCGTCGCTGGTTGTGTGTCTCGATTCCGGTTGCGGCAACTACGATCAGCTCTGGCTGACGACATCGCTGCGCGGCATCGCGATGGGCAATCTGACCGTGCGCGTGCTGACGGAAGGCGTACACTCCGGCGACGCGAGCGGCATTGTGCCGTCGTCATTCCGCATCTCGCGTCAGCTGTTATCGCGTGTCGAAGACGAGAAGACCGGAGACATCAAGCTCGACGAATTGTTTGTGCAAGTGCCGCCCGGTCGCATCACCGAAGCGAAGCAAGCCGCACAGATACTCGGCGATGCGGTATATTCGAAACTTCCGTTCTCGGGCACGACGAAGCCGATGAACGACGATCTCGCGGAGCTCGTGCTCAATCGCACCTGGCGTCCCGCGCTCGCAGTCACCGGCATGGACGGTTATCCCATGCCCGAAAACGCGGGCAACGTGCTGCTACCCTATACGACGACGAAGCTTTCCTTCCGCCTGCCGCCGACCTGCGACGCCGACAAAGCGACGAAGACGATCAAGCAAACATTGGAAGCCGATGCCCCCTATGGCGCCGAAGTCGAATTCCATGCCGAGGACGGCCAAGGCGGATGGAACGCGCCCGCGCTCGCGCCGTGGCTGGCAGATTCCCTGAAGCGCGCTTCCAACGCGCATTTCGGCGCGCCGGTCGCTTTCATGGGCGAGGGCGGCTCGATCCCGTTCATGGCTATGCTGGGCAAGCGCTATCCGAAAACGCAGTTCGTGGTGACCGGCGTTCTCGGCCCGCATTCCAACGCGCACGGCCCGAACGAATTCCTCGACATCCCGACGGCAAAGAAAGTCTCGGCCTGCATCGCCGACATCCTCGCCGATCACGCGGAAAAGGGCTGAACTTCAGCGCGCTCGAGAAACAATTTTTAGGTAATATTTCAAAAAAACAACTTTGACTTGTATCATGCTTTGCACCTATCGTGCGCAGCGTGAGTCCGGCCGCGCGTCTATGGGCCATCCAACGTCATCTCCGCCGAAAGGACATTCCCATGACGCAGCCGCATCTTCCCGTGCGCAAAGCCCGGCTCATCCATGCGCCGGAGCGCGAAGACCTGTCGTTCCTCGCCGTTGCACCCACAGCGCTCTGCCAGGGCTATGGCAGCGTTACGGGCGAAGGCCTGTCAACGGCCGTCACCGGACGTGCGGAAAGCGGCGGCGGCAGCAGCACGGTGAACTACACCGTCTGCATGGACATGCAAAAGCTCGCGCAATCGCTGGAGATCGAGCAGTCGCTGTCCGTCGGGTTCGGCCCGTTCGGCAGCGTAGACGAAAAGATGCAGTTCGTACGCAAGCTGGACGTCACGACCTACGGCATCTCGATCGTCGTCTATGCCCGTCACGTGATGGGGACCGACACGCTTGTGGACGTCGCGCTGAAAAACGGCGTGACCCCGCCACAAGATGACAAGCAGGTTCGCGACTTCGTCCGGTCTTACGGCGATTCCTACATCTCGTCCGTGATGCATGGCGGCGAATACTACGCCGTCTACACCTTCTACAGCCAGACGCGCGAAGAGCAGCAATCCCTCGCGGTCGAGATGAAGGCCAAGGGCATCTTCGATGTCGTGAAGATCGACGCCGGGCTGCAGGTCAAGCTGGACGATTTCGTCTCGACGACCACAACGCGCGTCGCGTTCTCACAAAGCATTTCGGGCATGCGCAACCCCAAACTGCCTGAGCCGAAAGACCTGATCCGCTTCGCGCTGGATTTTCCATCGACCGAGTTGACGGCTCCCACCGTGGTGAGCTTCCGCACCACCGGATATGAGCGCGTGCCAAAGTTCAGCGATTTCGAAAAGGTGGTGAAGAACCGGCAGTATTTTGTGGGCCGCGGCATTGACGATGGTCTGACGGCGAAACTGGTGAGCGTTCAGCAACTCATCTCGCAGATCGGCATGATCGAGCATGTCTACAAATTCTATGGCGGATTCGAGGACAAGAAACTGATAGACGTCCGCGGCCTCGCCGCGACCGATCTGACCACCATCAACGATCAGATGGTCGCCTTCGAAGATGATCCGCTGCAGAGCTTCGCGATGCCGGACCTGCCGTCGCTCAAGGACGGCGTGCCGTCATTGAAATACAAGGCCGGCAAAAGCCAGCTCTATGGCGGCGGCGGTGGCGAGCCTTTCGAGGACGTCAGTCCGGCCGTGGCGATCCAGGAAATGACGCGGATCGTAAACATACAGATGCGCTCAGGCGCACGTGTCGATCGATTGGCCACGACCTATGAGAACTCGCACGGCAAATGGACCGTGGTTCGTGGCGGCGGCGGTGGTAGCCTTGGGCCTCTGATGACATTGTTGAGCGGCGAGTTCATCAACGCCGCATCGGGGCGCTCGGGAAGCCGGGTCGACCGTCTGAAATTGACCACGACGAGCGGCCAATCCGTCGAAGGCGGGCGCGATGGCGGCAACCCGTTCGATTGGTCCGTGCCCAAGGACGCGATCCTGTACGGGTTCAGCGGACGATCGGCGAAGGAAGTCGATGCCATCGCGTTCAACTACGCCACATTCGAACCGGCGAAATGGTCGTAAGACATAGCGGTCTCTGAGGCCGCTCTATATGTTCATCGGCGCGACATAGAGGGTCCGCCGATCATGCCACTCCGTTGCCATCCCAAGACACCACGCGCCAACCGCGCGGCGCGCACATGAGCGACGCGGACAGCAAAAAGACGTACGAGCGGCGCATCTTGTATGCGTTCCTGATCGGCACGCTCGTCGTCGGTTCGACGGCGAGCGTGTTCACCGAGCCGAATATCGCAGGCTGGTACGCGGCGCTTGCGAAACCGAGTTTCAATCCCCCGAACTTCGTGTTCGCGCCGGTGTGGACTGCGCTCTATGTGATGATGGCGGTTGCGGCATGGCGCGCGTGGCGTGTTGCCGGCGTGATGTCGGTCGCACTGATGTTGTACTTCCTCCAGCTCACCTTCAATTTCGCCTGGTCGCTGATCTTCTTCGCGCAGCATCTGATCGAGATCGCGCTGATCGATATCGCGGTGCTCTGGATCGCCATCCTGGCGACGATGATCGCCTTCTTCCGTGCCGACCGGATCGCGGGATGGCTGATGCTCCCCTATCTCGTCTGGGTGTCATTTGCCGCGGCCCTGAACTGGGAAATCCTGCGGCTGAACTAGGTTTTCCGGGCAACAAAAGGCCGCCTCGGGGGTTCCCCGACTTGCACGGGCGGCACCTCCTCCCTATATACCCCTCAGGACCGGCGGGGTTAAAAGCTCGCGCCGGTTTTGCCAATTGAATCAGTGGGATGGACCGGAAGGCGCCTCTTGAGGGCCAGGAACCCATCGCTTGAGAGAGGAACTTTAAGTCATGGCAAAAGTGATCGGTATCGACCTGGGCACGACCAATTCGTGCGTCGCGGTCATGGAGGGCTCGGCCCCCAAAGTCATCGAAAATGCGGAGGGCGCGCGCACCACGCCGTCCATCGTCGCGTTCTCCCAGGACGGAGAGCGTCTGATCGGACAGCCGGCGAAGCGCCAGGCCGTCACCAACCCGGAATACACCTTCTTCGCGATCAAGCGCCTGATCGGGCGCCGGTTCGACGATCCGATGACCCAGAAGGACATCGGCATGGTCCCGTACAAGATCCTGAAGGCGGACAATGGCGACGCCTGGGTCGGTGGCCGCGATTCCAAGAAATTCGCGCCGTCGGAAGTTTCGGCCTTCATCCTGCAGAAGATGAAAGAGACCGCCGAAGCCCATCTCGGCGAGAAGGTCACACAGGCGGTCATCACCGTGCCCGCGTACTTCAACGACGCCCAGCGTCAGGCGACCAAGGACGCCGGTAAGATCGCCGGTCTCGAAGTCCTGCGCATCATCAACGAGCCGACGGCGGCAGCACTCGCCTACGGCATGGACAAGAAGTCGTCCGGTCAGACCATCGCGGTCTATGACCTTGGTGGCGGCACGTTCGACGTGTCGGTGCTGGAAATCGGCGACGGCGTCTTCGAAGTGAAGTCGACCAACGGCGACACGTTCCTGGGCGGCGAAGATTTCGACCTGCGTCTGGTCAATTATCTGGCCGACGAGTTCAAGAAAGAGAACGGCATCGACCTGCGCGCCGACAAGCTCGCGCTGCAGCGTCTGAAGGATGCGGCCGAAAAGGCGAAGATCGAACTTTCGTCCGCGATGCAGACGGAAGTGAACCTGCCCTTCATCACCGCCGACGCCTCGGGTCCGAAGCATCTCACGATCAAGATCACGCGCGCGAAACTCGAAGCGCTGGTCGACGATTTGATCCAGAAGACGGTTGCCCCCGTGAAGCAGGCATTGAAGGACGCCGGCGTCAGCGCGAACCAGATCGACGAAGTCATTCTCGTCGGTGGCATGACCCGCATGCCAAAGGTTCAGGAAGCGGTGAAGCAGCTGTTCGGCAAGGAGCCGCACAAGGGCGTCAACCCGGATGAAGTCGTCGCCATCGGCGCCGCGATCCAGGGTGGCGTGCTGAAAGGCGAAGTGAAGGACGTTCTCCTTCTCGACGTGACGCCGCTGTCGCTCGGCATCGAGACGCTGGGCGGCGTGTTCACGCGCATGATCGACCGCAACACGACGATCCCGACCAAGAAGTCGCAGATCTTCTCGACGGCTGAGGACAATCAGACCGCCGTGACCATCCGCGTCTTCCAGGGCGAGCGCGAGATGGCGGCCGACAACAAGATGCTGGGCCAGTTCGACCTGGTCGGGATTCCGCCGGCTCCGCGCGGCGTGCCGCAGGTCGAAGTCACCTTCGACATCGACGCCAACGGCATCGTCAACGTGCAGGCGAGGGACAAGGCGACCGGCAAGGAGCAGCAGATCCGCATCCAGGCGTCTGGTGGTCTTTCGGACGCCGACATCCAGAAGATGGTCAAGGACGCGGAGCAGCACGCCGGCGAGGACAAGAAGCGCCGCGAGGCTGTGGAAGCCAAGAACCAAGCCGACGGTCTTATCCACTCGACCGAGAAGGCGCTCACGGAGCATGGCGACAAGGTCAGCCCCGAAGAGCGCACCACGATCGAGAACGCACTTGCCTCGCTGAAGGAGGCGGTCAAGGGCGACGACGGCGAGGACATCAAGGCGAAGACCAACACGCTGGCGCAGGCTTCGATGAAGCTGGGCGAGGCGATGTACAAGGCGCAGCAGGCCGGCGATGCGGCGGCGGATGCCGCGCGCGACGGCGCGGGCAACGACCCGAACGCCAAGGACGACAATGTCGTG
>DATJUS010000111.1:0-7207 GCA_035502175.1 Rhizomicrobium sp. | reverse complement strand
CAAGATCAAAAACGAGATCGATCCAACTCTGACCTTCCGCCGGTCTTGCCGCGAGGGTGTGTGCGGCTCTTGCGCAATGAATGTTGCCGGCGGAAACACGCTCGCCTGCACCAAGGCGATTGCCGATGTATCGGGATCGGTCGCGATCTATCCCTTGCCGCATATGCCGGTGGTAAAGGACCTCGTTCCGGACCTCACGACCTTCTATGCGCAATATGCCTCGATCCAGCCCTTCCTGCAGACGAAGACGGCCGAGCCCGAAAAGGAGCGGCGGCAATCGCCCGAGGATCGCGCAAAGCTCGACGGGCTTTATGAGTGCATTCTCTGCGCCTGCTGCTCGACTTCATGCCCGAGCTACTGGTGGAATTCGGAGCGTTATCTCGGTCCGGCCGCACTGCTCCAGTCCTATCGCTGGCTCGCCGACACGCGCGACGAAATGAAGGGCGAGCGGCTCGACGCGCTCGAAGACCCGTTCCGCCTCTATCGCTGCCACACCATCATGAACTGCGCCCAGACCTGTCCCAAAAGCCTCAACCCCGCCCGCGCCATCGGCGAGATCAAGCAGCTGATGGTGAAGCGGAGTTTTTGACCGTAACGTCGATCGAACGGCGACAGATCGGATATACGGATCGTCTTGCGATTCTGTAGCCTATAGGCTACAGATCGGGGCGTGATCGAGGTTCGCCAAACCGACGGATTTCGGGCATGGCTGCGTGGTTTGCGTGACGGCAAGGCGGCCGCGCGGATTGCATCCCGGATTCGCAGGCTCGAACAAGGTAATCCCGGTGACACCAAGTCTGTTGGCTCAGGGTTGTTCGAGATTCGCATCGACTACGGTCCGGGATATCGCGTCTATTATGTCCGGCGTGGTTCAACGGTCATCTTGCTCTTGTGCGGCGGAGACAAACGCACGCAGACGCAGGATATCAAACGGGCACGTGATCTGGCTGCGAAGTTGGAGGATTAGAGGTATGATCAAGACCACGCGCTTTGACGCAGCCGAGTATCTCGATACGCCGGAACGTCAGGCGGAGTACATTTCCGCAGCATTGGAAACGGGTGACGCCGCTTTCGTGCGGGACGCTATTGGCGTCGTTGCCCGGGCTCGGGGCATGAATGAAATCGCGCGGGTTGCGGGTCTGAACCGCGAAAGCCTCTACAAGGCGCTCGGCGAAACGGGCAATCCGGAGTTCGCGACGATGCTCAATGTCCTGCGCGCTCTGGGGCTGGAGCTGTCGGCGCGTCCGGCCCAACCCGCGCGAAAGCGCAAGTCGACTCTGCGCAGGGCAAGGAAGGCCGCATAATTGAACCAGGGAAAGTTCTTGTCCCGGCCCCACAATTCAGCACGCAAGCCAGCGAAGCTCGCGAAGCGAGATTCGGCCTGAAGCGGAGTTCTTAGCGGCTCTCCTTCAGCGCGAACACCGTCCCGCGATGAAAACGATCTTCATTTTTTCCCCCGTTCGATTGCGATGACGCTGCGGGTGCCTGCCGCCAGCGGCTTTGGGCCGTACCGGACGCGTGCCCTTTTAGCCGATCATCGAACAATTTTGAACCGCAGAGGCACAGAGCCGCAAAGGCGCCCCGAATTTACAAGCCCGACGCACACCGTCCTCGAATGCACAACACCCTCTGCGGCTTTGCGCCTCTGCGGTTCAAGCTGACCGGTCTCGCAAGGGCCGGTCAGGCCGGCAACGCAGATGACGCAACGCTCGCTCTGAGACGAAGAATGTTCCACAGCAGCGCGCCGGCCGCGCGGGCGGGCAGCCCCTGCGGGTTGGCGCCGATGGCTTTCGCCACCATCTGAACCAGCTTGCCGATGTGATGACGGCGATAGAGGCCCATGGCGGTGGCGTTGTAGGCGCCGGCGAACTTGCGGCAATCATAAGGAATGCGCGTTTCGTCGGCCGGTAAGACATTCGCGCAGTAATAGGCATAGGCGAGTTCGTCGTCGCTGGATTCGTTCACGCGCCCGACGGCCACGGATAGTCGCTTCCACCAGGAAAGTTCCGGTTCATCCTGTGCCTGCAGTGTTTCATAGAACAGCTTGTAATGACGGAATTCGTCGGCGGCGATGCGGCCAGCGATTTCTTTCAGCACCGGTTCGTCCGTCGCGTCGCGGATCGCGCTGTAGAAGGAGGACGTGCCGGATTCCACGACGCAGCGAGCGATCATCTCGCCGCGGCGGCTGCCCCGCACCGAGCCTTGCTGATCTTCGTCGAAATGCTGCGGCCGATAGCCCGCCTCGAAGCGGGCAAAGGCGTTGCGGAAATTGAAGGACGGATCGGCGAGTTCGCCCCAGCGGCCGAGCGCGAGCCCGTGCTGGTTTTCTTCGCGGCCCCAGCGTTCGATGTCGGACAGCGTCTGCTCGCCGGAATCCTTGAAGACGCGCCTGAGGTAATCGACGTAAGCGTCGGCGTTGAATTCGACGAGGGAGGCGGCCTTCACAGCCGCAACAAGCGCCGGCTCGATCTTTGTCCGATCGAAACGATCCCAATTGATATCGTCCAGCGTCCAGCCGGAGCCATAGACCTGTCCAGCGGTCATGCCTGCCTCAAACCACGCACAGCGCGCGAGTCACTATAGCAGCGCGCCACTTTGGCAAAAATGGGCCACGGTCCGACAAGCGTCAAAGGGCGGCGCGGAGCTGGCGCAGATGATCGAGCTGCTCGGCCACGCGGGCGCGGTCGGCCTCGGTCTTTGCCAGACCAAGGTCTTCCTCGGTGTTCCTGATTCTCTGGTCGAGCGCCACCGCGTCGATATTCGCAAGCGGAATGGCTTCTTCGGCCAGGATCGTGAGCTTGAGCGGACTTGCCTCCGCAAAGCCGCCAAGCACGAAGAACTGGCTGTTGCCGCTCGCAAGCCCGCCCCTGACGTCGATGACGCCGGGGCGCAGCGTCGAGATCAGCGGCACGTGGCCGGCGAGCACGCCGAAATCGCCATCCGTGCCGGGCACGGTCACCATGTCGGCTTCGTCGGAGACGAGCAGCCGCTCCGGGGACACGATATCGAAGGGAATTTTATCAACCATTTCAGGCAGCTTCGGCAGCGAGTTTCTGTGCCTTGGCAACGGCGTCTTCGATCGTGCCCACCATGTAGAAGGCGGCTTCGGGGAGGTGATCGTATTCGCCGTTCACGACCGCCTTGAAGCTGCGGATCGTGTCGTCAAGCTGCACGGTGATGCCGGACATGCCGGTGAACACCGTCGCCGCATAGAATGGCTGGGACAGGAAGCGCTCGATCTTGCGCGCGCGGGCGACGGTCAGCTTGTCCTCTTCCGACAGTTCGTCCATGCCCAGGATGGCAATGATGTCCTGCAGCGCCTTATAGCGCTGGAGAATCTGCTGCACCTGGCGCGCGACATTGTAATGCTCTTCGCCGACAACGCGCGGGTCAAGCAGGCGCGAGGTCGAATCGAGCGGGTCCACCGCCGGGAAGATCGCCTTCTCGAAGATGGCGCGCGACAGCACGGTCGTTGCGTCGAGATGCGCGAAGGAAGTTGCGGGCGCCGGATCGGTCAGGTCGTCGGCCGGCACGTAGATCGCCTGCACCGAAGTGATGGAGCCCTTGGTCGTGGTCGTGATGCGCTCCTGCAGCGCGCCCATGTCGGTCGCAAGCGTCGGCTGATAGCCCACTGCCGAAGGAATACGGCCGAGCAGCGTCGACACTTCCGAACCCGCCTGGGTGAAGCGGAAAATGTTGTCTACGAAGAACAGCACGTCCTGACCCTGGTCGCGGAAATACTCCGCGACGGTCAGACCGGAGAGACCGACTCGCGCCCGGGCGCCGGGCGGCTCGTTCATCTGCCCATAAACAAGCGCGCATTTCGAGCCTTCGGTCGAGCCGGAATGCGGGTCCTTGTTCACGCCCGATTCGATCATCTCGTGATAGAGATCGTTGCCTTCGCGGGTGCGCTCGCCGACGCCGGCGAATACCGAATAGCCGCCATGATTCTTGGCGACGGCGTTGATCAGTTCCTGGATGAGCACCGTCTTGCCGACGCCCGCGCCGCCGAACAACCCGATCTTGCCGCCGCGTGCATAGGGGGCGAGGAGGTCGATGACTTTGATGCCCGTTACCAGCACCTGCGCTTCGGTGGACTGATCGACGAAGGCCGGCGCATCCTGATGGATGGCGCGGCGGGCGGAAGCCTTGACCGGCCCCGCATCGTCCACGGGTTCGCCGATGACGTTGATGATGCGGCCGAGCGTGCCTTCGCCGACCGGGACGCTGATCGGCGCGCCGGTGTCGCTGACGTTCTGGCCGCGCACGAGACCTTCGGTCACGTCCATCGCGACGGTGCGCACCGTCGATTCGCCCAGATGCTGGGCGACTTCGAGCACCAGCCGCTGTCCGTGATTCTCGGTTTCAAGGGCGTTCAGGATCGCCGGCAGATGGCCGTCGAACTGCACGTCCACCACCGCGCCCAACACCTGGGTCACACGGCCGATTCTGTTTGTTCCCGTCATTGCGTTCATGGCTGGCTCCGTCAAAGCGCTTCCGCGCCCGAAATAATTTCGATCAGTTCCTTGGTAATCATCGCCTGGCGGGTGCGGTTGTATTCCAGCGTCAGGCGGTCAATCACTTCGCCGGCATTGCGCGTGGCGGAATCCATCGCGGCCATCTTGGCGCCGAACTCGCCCGCCACGTTTTCGAGCAGGGCGCGGAAAATCTGCACATTCACATTGCGCGGCAGGAGATCGGCGAGGATGGCGCCTTCATCCGGCTCATACTCATAGACATTGCCCTGCGGTCCCTTTAGCGGTCCGGCTTCTTCAACCTGCGCCGGAACAAGCTGGTGCAGCGTCGGCACCTGGCTCATCACCGAGCGGAATTCCGAATAGACGATCGTGGCGACATCGAATTCGCCCGCCGCAAACATGTCGAGCACGCGCCGCCCGATCGCCGCGGCATTGGCGAACCCGATCCGTTTGACACCGACGAAATCGATCGCGTCGATGATCTTCTTCGCATATTGCCGCTTCAGCTGGTCGCGGCCCTTGCGTCCGACGCAAAGGATCTTGACTGTCTTGCCGTCGCGTTCGAGCGACTGGATGTGCTGGCGCGCGCGGCGGACGATGTTGGTGTTGAACGCGCCGCACAGCCCGCGATCCGCGGTCGCCACGATCACCAGATGCACCTCGTCCTTGCCGGTCCCGATCAGGAGGGCCGGGGCGCCCGGATTGTCCCTGATGCCCGCGGCAAGGCTTCCGATCACCGCATTCATCTTCTCCGCATAGGGGCGCGCCGCTTCCGCTGCTTCCTGCGCCCGGCGCAGATTCGATGCGGCCACCATCTGCATGGCCTTGGTGATCTTGCGGATCGATTTGACGCTCGCGATCCGGTTGCGGAAGGACTTTAGACTCGGCATCAGGCAAAGCTCTTCACGAACTCATCGAGGATGGATTTGAGTTTTGCGTCCGTGTCCGGCGTGATCTGCTTCTGGGTGCGAATGCTGTCGAGTACATCGGCGTATTTGGCGCGCATCATTCTGAGAAGCTCGCCCTCGAAGCGCGAAATGTCCGCGACCGCCAATTTGTCGAGATAGCCTTTCACGCCGGAATAGATCGAGACGACCTGTTCCTCGACCGGGATCGGGCTGAACTGCGGCTGTTTCAGGAGCTCCGTGAGCCGCGCGCCGCGATTGAGCAGGCGCTGTGTCGCCGCGTCGAGGTCCGAGCCGAATTGCGCGAAGGCTGCCATTTCGCGGAACTGGGCCAGTTCAAGCTTGATCGAGCCGGCCACCTGTTTCATCGCCTTGATCTGCGCCGAAGAACCCACGCGCGACACCGAGATGCCGACATTCACCGCCGGCCGTATGCCCTGGAAGAACAAATCACTTTCCAGGAAGATCTGTCCGTCGGTGATCGAAATCACATTGGTCGGAATATAGGCCGACACGTCATTGGCCTGGGTTTCGATCACCGGGAGCGCGGTCAGCGAGCCGCCGCCGAAATCGTCATTCATCTTTGCGGCGCGTTCGAGCAGGCGCGAATGCAGATAGAACACGTCGCCCGGATAGGCTTCGCGGCCGGGCGGACGGCGCAGCAGGAGCGACATCTGGCGATAGGCCACCGCCTGCTTCGAGAGATCGTCATAGATGATCAGCGCGTGCATGCCGTTGTCGCGGAACCATTCGCCCATCGCGCAGCCGGCAAACGGTGCCAGATATTGCAGCGGCGCGGGGTCGCTGGCGGTCGCCGCGACGACGATGGTGTAATCCATCGCGCCGGCATCGCTCAGCGTCTTGACGATCTGCGCAACCGTCGAACGCTTCTGCCCGATCGCGACATAGATGCAATAGAGCTTCGCCTTTTCGTCATCGCTCTGGTTGACGGTGCGCTGATTGATGATCGTGTCGACGGCGATCGCCGTCTTGCCGGTCTGCCGGTCGCCGATGATCAGTTCGCGCTGGCCGCGGCCGACAGGGATGAGACTGTCGATGGCCTTGATGCCGGTCTGCATGGGCTCGTTCACCGAGCGCCGCGGAATGATGCCGGGCGCCTTCACATCCACGCGGCGCCGTTCGGCCACATCGGTCAGATCGCCCTTGCCGTCGATGGGGTTGCCGAGCGCATCGACCACGCGGCCAAGCAGGCCCTTGCCGACCGGCACGTCCACAATGGCGCCCGTGCGCTTGACCGTGTCGCCTTCCTTGATCCCTGAATCGCTGCCGAAGATCACCGTGCCGACATTGTCGTTCTCGAGATTGAGCGCCATCCCCTTGATGCCGCCGGGAAACTCGACCAGTTCGCCTGCCTGCACATTGTCGAGGCCGTAGACGCGCGCGATGCCATCGCCGACGCTCAGGACTTCGCCGACTTCGCTGACCTGGGCTTCGGCGCCGAAGCTTTCGATTTCGCGCTTGAGGATCGCGGAGATTTCCGACGGCTGGATATTCATTTCAATGTCCTCTCATGGCGCTGCGCAAACCTTCGAGTTTGGTGCGCAGCGACGAATCGATCATGCGCGAGCCGACTTTCACGACCAGACCGCCGAGCAGCGACGGGTCGATTCGCGTTGACAGCCGCGCCTCGCGGCCGAGCTTTGCTTTCAGAACCGCTTTCAACGCGGTGGTTTCCGCCTCGCTGAGCGGACGGGCGGCCGCGACCTCGGCATCGATCTCGCCTCTGCGGCGGCCGAGCAATTCATCGAAGGCGCGGATGATATCGGTCAGTGCAAAGAGGCGCCGTTTTCTGGCCAGCGTGAG
>DATJUS010000110.1:0-10635 GCA_035502175.1 Rhizomicrobium sp. | reverse complement strand
CATATCTGCCACTGAAATCCATTCGCAGTGCTCCGAAACGGCAAAACTAAAACAAAAAGAGCGGCTTAGACAAAACGACGTCCGGTTGAAATTTGCGACGCTTCTTTGACGGTTTCGCTTCACTGATTCGCAGGCCTGTGTTAACCTTATTTTTACCATGAGTATTGGGGGTACGGGGATGGAAATGCGAGAACCGGATTCGCTGAACAACGGCGAACCCGCGCAGGAAGTATCGGGTCAGGTCAAATGGTTCGACCTCACCAAAGGCTACGGCTTCATCAAACCGGCAAGCGGCACGCAGGGCGACATTCTCCTGCATCAGACGTGTGTGCGTCAGTCCGGTTACAAGGCGGCCTATGAAGGCGCCAAGGTCGTTTGCGAAGCCGTGCGCGGCCCGCGTGGCCTTCAGGCACGGCGTCTGATCTCACTCGACAACAGCACGGCCGCGTCGCCGCAGCCGAGCGAAGTGCGCTCCACGCGCTATCTGGCGGAGCCGAAAGGACCGGCGTTCGACGCAACGGTGAAATGGTTCAACCGCGGCAAGGGCTATGGCTTCGTGTCGCGCGGCCCGGATACGCCCGACATCTTCGTTCATATGGAAACGCTGCGCCGTTACGGCATTCGCGAACTGACGCAGGGTCAGAACGTTCGCGTGCGCACGGGCGATGGGCCGAAGGGCGAGCTGGCGGCGGAAATCACCATTCTGGACGCGTAAGCCGGCGGTTTTGCCAAGGCGCGGGGGTTGCGGCACTCTGATGCGTCACGTGAGGTTTTCCATGCGCGCGCTTTCCGCAGTCCTTTTTGCTTTCCTTCTCGCCGCCGGCCCGGCCGTCGCGCTTCCGGTCGAGAAGATCACCGTCGATACGGCCAGGGGCCACACGGCCTTCAAGGTCGAAATCGCCAGCGATCACGCCTCTCAGGAAAAGGGCCTCATGTTCCGCAAGAAGATGGCGGCCAATGCGGGCATGCTGTTCGACTTCCACACCACGGTGATGACCTCGTTCTGGATGAAGAACACTATCCTGCCACTCGACATCATCTTCATCCGCACCGACGGCACGGTCTCCTCCATCGCTGCGAACGCCGTGCCGATGTCGGAGACACCGATTCCCGCGAGCGAGCCGGTGCAGGCGGTCCTGGAACTCAACGCCGGCCGCGCCGCGCAAATCGGCCTGGCGCCGGGCGACAAGGTGCATTCCGCGATCTTCAAAACGGGCCGTTGAAGGCCGGGGCACGACGTTGTAAGCCCTCCCGTCCGGTCATGGTCGCGGGGCGTAGCTCAGCCTGGTAGAGCATTAGCTTTGGGAGCTAAGGGTCGCGAGTTCGAATCCCGCCGCCCCGACCATGCTTCGCGACGCGATAGCGGAGCGAAGTATGGCCCGGCGTAGCCCGAAGGGCGAAGCCTGGGCTGGTTGCCGCGACGCTTCGCATGGCGAGCCGAGCTTCGCCGAAGATGAATGGAGACTATCTTATGCGCGCGCGGATCTATCAGCCTGCCAAGAACGCCATGCAGTCGGGCAGGGCCCGCACCAAGCAATGGGTGCTGGAATATGAGCCGGAGAAGCCGCGCGAGATCGATCCGCTGATGGGCTGGACCAGCTCGTCGGATATGCGCCAGCAGATCGAACTGGAATTCGCGACCAGCGAGGAAGCGGTCGCCTATGCCGAGAAGAACAACATCCCCTATCAGGTCTTCGAGCCGCACAAACCCGCCGCAAAAGCGAAATCGTACGCGGATAATTTCAGATTTGACCGTAAAGTACCCTGGTCGCACTGAATCGATCCCGTAGCTCAGCTGGATAGAGCACCTGCCTTCTAAGCAGGGGGTCGCTGGTTCGAATCCAGCCGGGGTCGCCAGGCTACCGATCTGTGGGCGCAAGTGCCACACACCCGCAGGACTGGCGCAAATCGGGTTTGCGGCGCTGTCGGCGGGAGGCTCGCATGAGTGAGCCTCTATTGGGGAGCGACACCACTACTGACAACCACGTAGGCCTTGCAATCGGGGCATGTCCATCTAGCCGCACCGTGGCCGCCGCTAGTGCCCTGCAAAATGCGCTTCTTGCGTTGCTGGTAGCAATTTGGACAAAGCCAATGCGGTGGTTCTCCATCGCGTTTGTCTGGCTTCAGTGCGTAAATTGTCGCCCCGATGTGGGGCGTTTTGAGTTCGTAACGAGCCTTCTCGTTGTCCCATGCTTTGAGGTCAGCCACTTCTGCTTCAAGCGCGCGTATGCGATCAACTTGTTCAGAATGCGCATCGCGGGCCTCGATTGCGGTTCCCTGAGCCTCCAAGATGAGACTTTGCATCTCAATGATCTTGGACCGCATAGTAGTAGTGTCCGTAAGGTCTTTGGCCTCCTTCGCAATATCAAACGCCGTCTTGAGCGCCTTAATTCCGAGGCCGATTTCAACGCCTGTAATCATTCTGATCTCCGACGAAGTGAAGGGAAGTTGGAGTAAGGCCCGTGTGGGTCTGGGCGGCGCTGGTCGCTTTAGTTGCTACGGAGTTGCTGACAGGTCAAACGCGGGCGTCAGGGAGAAATTTTGAAGGTGTGCGCGATAACTCAACTGTATTCGTAGGCCGGATTATTCATTGGCTTCCAAATTCCATCGGATGGGTCATAGACCCTGCAGAAGCCAGTAATTCTTTTCACGTTGTCGCGGCCTTTGTAGGTGATCTCGCCCAACACGAACATGGTGCCCCCTTCAACCGTCCATCTCTCGTATTCCAAACCGATGTTTTGAAACTCGGCGCGGATGAGGATGCTTTCCCCCGGTTGTATGGTGAGCCTCTTAGGATATTTCCTGACTCCTCGATGATGGAGGAGAGGCAGGAAGGCGCTTTCCACTTCTTGAATGTATCCTGTTGCGATGTAGGAGATAATCTCAGCGGGAGTTTCACCGGCATTGGCGGTTCCGAAGTCAGCGACTCCTTGTTGTTTGGCGATGCCTGGGACCATCTGCGTTGCACGAATGACAATTCTGGGGCGATGTGTGGCATCGAACTCATCACGAGCAAGTCGAATCTGGCGACCGTTGTAGACGACCATCCAAAGAGTCAGGAGCGCGAGGCTCCGGTAAACAGGCTAATCGAGTCGTGCGCCACATAGTTCCAGAAGCCTTCAACATACTGCTGGTATTTCTCTATGCCTTTGGAGGTGTGCTTGGTTGGCTCGCTTTGAGTCGCTGGTGCTGTGCTCCAGATCAACAAAAGGGTGAATGCAATAGCGAGGAGTGCCCCAAACAAGGGCCTGTCTTGCGGCTTTAGCATCCCCTAATCGCTTCCCCGAACGCGTCTAAACATCCTCCAATTGTATTCCAGAAGTCTCAATCGCGTACAGAGAAGCCAGCAGGAACGAAGCTGTAAACGTCCGGCGTCTGAGCTTGGCTTGGATAGAATCCTCTGTCTCTCCCTTAAACCCGTGTTTCTTGAACCGCATCCAAGTGCACCAGATCGGCTTGTAGCCTATCGGCCTCGCGGTGCAGATCGGCAAAGCAGCCAGCAGTAGCCGCGCGTTTCTCTTTGAGACCGCTTATCAGGAATGCATCGCCCATTGACGAAAGGTGGGGCTACGACTCAGAATCCGCTTGTGGCACTTGCGCCAACAGATCGCAGGCTACGCCGCGCTGCGGCGGCGCCTGCCGAAGCGAAGCGCGTCAGCACGAAGCCGGGCTGAAAATTGGGTTCGCGCGGCTACGCCTTGGCAAATCAGCTTCACACGCGCCGCAGAACGAAGCCTGAGTCTCTCTCCGCGTCGCTTCACGTGATGCGCGAGGCTTGCTCCTTCCGCTCCTGAAAAATGCGCGCTGCCGCGTCGTTCGATGCACGCTCACTTTGGGCCGCCAGTCGTAAGCGCGGGCATCGCGACAGTTCGATACCAACTTTCATGCTTGTAATGATTGGGGTGACAGAACTGCAATCGAACTGTCTCCGAACCCCGGCAGTTTCCGGCCGTCTCAGGATCCTTAAGCCTAACAACGGAGAAATTGCCTATGAAATCGTCCCGGCGCCTCGCGGCGCTCATGGGTGCTACGGCGCTCACACTCACGGCCGGCGCGGCGTTCGCCGGCACCGCCACGCCGATCAAGCATCTCGTCGTCATCTATGGTGAGAACGTTTCGTTCGACCATTATTTCGGCACCTATCCGCACGCCGCGAACCCGGTCGGCGAGCCCCCGTTCCGCGCGAAGAAGAACACGCAGACCGACATCGACACGCTGGAACACGGCAATCTCCTGACGGAGAATCCGAACTTCACCAACGGAGCGAACGGCGCCGGCGCGGCGAACCCGTTCCGTCTGGACGTGACGCAGGTTGCCACGGCCGATCAGAACCACTCCTACACCCCTGAAGAGCAGGCGGAAGACAACGGCGCGGCCGATCTGTTCCCGCTCTACACTGGTAAAGGCACACCGGGCGGTGCCGGCGCGTTCGGCACGACCGGTCAGGTCATGGGCTATTACGACGGCAATACGCTTTCGGCGCTCTGGAGCTACGCGCAGCACTTCGCGATGAGCGATGCGGCGCGCACCGATGGCTACGGCCCGTCGACGCCAGGCGCCATCGAAGTCGTCTCCGGCCAGACCAACGGCATGCAGATCGTCCTCGATACCAACGGCAGCACGAGCTACTACGTGCCGGATGGTCAGGGCGGCAACACGCTGATCAATGACGTCGATCCGGGCAACGATGTCTGCTCGAGCACGACCAACACGTCGCTGTTCTCCGGCAAGAACATCGGCGATCTGCTCAACGCGGCCAAGGTGACGTGGGGCAGCTTCATGGGCGGCTTCAACCTGTCGCTCACGAACCCGAACGGCACGACCGGTTGCGCGCGCTCGACGATTTCCACCTTCACGAACACGAAGGAAATCGACTACATCCCGCACCACGCTTGGTTCCAATACTACACATCGACGGCGAACCCGACGCACGCGCGCCCGAGCTCGGTCGCGTCCATCGGCCATACCAATATCCCGGGCACGAAGACGAAGGACCCGGCGAACCATGAGTACGACATCAACGACTTCTATGCGGCGATCCAGGCGGGCAACTTCCCGGCGGTCTCGTATCTGAAGGCGCCGGCGTTCCAGGACGCGCATGCGGGTTATTCCGATCCGGCGGACGAGCAGAACTTCATCGTCCAGGTCGTCAACTTCCTGCAGCAGCACAAGCACTGGAAAGACACCGCCGTGATCATCACCTACGATGACTCCGACGGCTGGTACGACCACGCTTACGCCGCGCCGACGAGCGCGTCGTACAGCACGGCCGATGCGTTGAACGGCACCGCGACCTGCGGCACCGGCACGCAGAAGAACGGCGTGAGCGGACTTCCGGTCAACGGCCGCTGCGGTCCGGGCGTGCGTATTCCCTTCGTCGTGATCTCGAAATACGCGAAGCAGAACTACGTCAGCCATACGCCGATCACGCAGGCGTCCGTCGTGAAGTTCATCGAAGACAACTGGCTGTCGGGCGCGCGCCTCGGCGGCGGTTCGTTCGATGAGTCGACCGGCAGCATCATGGACATGTTCGACTTCTCGGCTCCGAAGGCGCCGGATCTCATCCTGTCCACGCAGACCGGCCGCAAGACCGCCTCTGCGAAGTAAGCAAGGCTCGCAACCGGACCGGCGCTGACAGCGGCACTGCCCAGCGCCGGTCCAAAACTCGGTACGCATCCTTCCAAGAGGGTGCGTACCGATTTCTTTTTTGATGACAACACGCGCACGACACGCATCGGGACACATCGGACTTGAAGCATTCACGTTCTAAACAGCGGCACGCATGCGGATTGAGCGCCATGGCCAGCTCGCTCTCCGTCGGCTTCGTCATGCTGATCGTCGGCGCGGCGTCTGCGGCGTCGGCTTTCCACAAGCCGCACACGCGGCAACCGGACTCGGTTCTGCTCGCGCAGGGCATAAACCCGCATCCCGCACCGCTCATTCGCCCGCCGGTGAAGCCGCTCTCGGCGATGGCGCTGCTGGGCGAGAAGCTGTTCCACGATCCGGGTCTCTCCGGTTCGGGCAAGCTGTCCTGTGCGTCCTGTCACGATTCCGCGCGCGCCTTCGGGCCGCCGGGTGACCTGCCAGTGATGAACGGCGGCGCGGACATGCATACCGCCGGTTTCCGCGCCGTGCCGTCGCTTCGCTATCTCTACCGACAGCCGTTTTTCGCGATCGGGCCGGATTCATCCGGCGACAACGACGTGACTCCCACGTTGCAGCAGCAGGCTCAAACTGCATCTACACACGACAAGGCGCTGAAGACGGCCGCGGCGCCACAGGCCGCATCCACCAATCTCGTGCCGCAGGGCGGCATCTTTTGGGACGGGCGCGCCGATACGCTGCAGAGTCAGGCGAGCGTGCCGCTGTTCAATCCGGCGGAGATGGCGGCGAGCACGCCGGAGGCCGTCGTGAAAGTCTTCGAGAATCCGGACTACGCGTCGACGTTCCGCGCGCTGTTCGGCCCCAACATTTTCAGCGACACCAAACTGCTGTCGTCCGAAGCGATGTTCGCGATCGCGCGTTATCAGATCGAGGAGGAGAGCTTCCATCCCTTCACCAGCAAGTTCGATGCCTGGCTGGAAGGGAAGGCGAAGCTCACCGCGTCAGAGGCGCGCGGGTATGCAGCGTTCAACGATCCGATGAAAGGCAATTGTGCGGCCTGTCATCTCGACAAGATAACGGCGGACGGACAGCCGCCGCTGTTCACGGACTTCCAGTACGAAGCGCTGGGCGTGCCGCGCAACGCCGCGATCCCCGCGACGCACGACCCCGGCTACTACGACCTCGGCATCTGCGGCCCGTACCGCACCGACATGAAGGACCAGACGCAATATTGCGGCATGTTCCTGACGCCGAGCCTGCGCAACACCGCGACGCGCAAGTTCTTCTTCCACAACGGCGTGTTTCATTCGCTGGAAGACGTGCTGGACTGGTACGTGAACCGCGATCTGCATCCCGAGCGCTTCTATGCGAAGGACGCGAGCGGGAACGTGGTCAAGTACGACGACATTCCCGAGAAATACCGCAGCAACGTCGATACCACGGACGCGCCGTTCAACCGGCACCCGGGCGATCAGGCAGCGTTGAGCAGGCAGGATATCCGGGACGTCGTCGCGTTTCTGCGCACGCTCAACGACGGCTACAGGCCCTAAACAAAAGCGCAGCGCGTGAGATCGTCACGCGCTGCGCTTTGCATTCTGGTCCGCGGCCCCTAGTGGCTCGGGGGAGGCGGCGGCGGGTAGTCACCCGGAGGCGGCGGATAGTCGCCACCCGGCGGGGGCGGCGGCGGTGCATCGCGCCAGTGGCGGCGATGCGGACGTCCGCCGACATCGTTGCCGCGCGCGGTCATGCACTGCGCGTAGGCGATGTCGTAGATGCGCTGCACGCGATGTTGGTCGTAGCCGGCGCCGGACGTGCTTCCGAGAAGCGCGCCGATGCCGCCGCCGATGAGCGCACCCTTGGTGTTGCCGGCGAGCGCGCCGATGCCCGCGCCCAGCGCCGCGCCGACGACGCCGTTGCGCAGCTCGGTGTCGTCTGCCTGCTTGACCTTGCCGCTCGCGCGTCCGGCCGCGTAATCCTCGCAATAATTCTCGTCCGCCTGGAACTGGTCCATCGACTTGCCCTGTGCGGGCATGACGGGGATCGACGGTCCCATCGGCTGCGTCGCGCAGCCCGCAAGCAGCACGACGGTCGAAAGCGCGGTCAATGCCGCAGTGCGAATTCTCATGTCCATGAATTCCCTGTTTGTACGCTCTTACACAACGCGGAAACGGCTCCGGTGGAACCATTCCCGAACATCGCGCCGAAAGTGGGGCATCCTACCTGAACCGCCCATGAACAAATCCGGCCGCCCCATGAACAAAATGATAGAAGAACCGCCGGAAATCTGCGGCTTTTGAGTCGATGTGCGGGAAATTCACCCAGCGAAACGAATGGCGCGAGCTTGTGCGTCTCGACGAGATCGCGCGCGCGAACGTCTCACCGGCCGGCATCGAAACCATCACGCCGATCCGCACTGCGCAGGTGATCGCACTCGACGGCAACGGCGCGCGCAAGGCGGTACCGATGCGTTGGGGATTAATCCCGCCGCATGCCGGAAACGCGCGCGATGCCAAACCGCACATCCATGCCCGCGCCGAAACGATCGACACGAAGCCGACCTTTCGCGAGTCGTTTCTTCAGCGGCGCGGATTGATCGTGGTCTCGACCTTCAACGAAGGCGAAGAAGTCGGTTCGAAGACGGTGCAATATGTCTGCACGCCGAAAGACGGCAGGCACATCGCCATCGCCGTGATCTGGGACCGCTGGCGCGACGGCGGCCCGTCGCTGCTCACCTTCGCCATGGTGACGACACCGCCGTGCGAGATCATCGGCACCATCACCGACCGCATGCCGGCGCTGCTCGAGGATTCCGATTGGCCCAAATGGCTCGGCGAAGAACCAGCGAGTGTTGAAGAGCTTAAAGCGATGCTGCACGTCTCACCGCGCGATCTCGATATGGAACGCACGAGCAAGCCACCACCGCCGCCGAAGCCTGCACGCAATGCCGGACAGGCAGAGTTGTTTTGACAGGTTTTGGCGAGCCAAACTGTGCGCGGAGGAATGCGATGAAAGCAGCGTGTGCAGCGTTTGTGCTGGCTTGGGCTACGGCCGCCCTTGCGGCCGATCACGCGGTTGATTTTCTCTCGATGGCTGACCTCACCGGGCCTCCGAAGCATGTGTCGCGTTGGATCGGCTTGGTGTGGGCTGGAACTGTAAACCATCCCGTTCAGTCGATGTTCTACAGCGTTGAGTCTGGCACGCGGCCGCGGTCATCTGTCGATGGGTATGCGGTTTTGAGCACGGCGGAATATAAGCGTCTTTCTGAATTTATTCACTCTTACGATTGCTCTAACGATCGGATTTACGCTAGGCCGCCTTATCCCAACACGATCGAACTAGATGAACTCGTGCGCAATCGCTCGCGGGTTCTGTGTTTTCTTCCGCGTGATAAGAGCTGTGACTTTCTTTCAAAGTTTTCTGCGCTTCGCGACTCTGATCGAACGATAAGGGAAAATCACGTCTTATGGGCCTTTTGGATTGAAATCGGGTGCGACCAAGGCGCGAATCCTTTCCACGATACGCTGCGTGCTAGTCCGCTCTAGGTATAGTGACGTATGACCGAACGAAGCGCGATATGCTCATGCGGCAAGGTGTGCTTCGCGGCGCAGGGTCGTCCGATCGTTTGTGCAGTTTGCTATTGCGACGATTGCCAGGCGGGTGCGCGGCAGCTTGAGGCGCTCGGTGCGGGGACGGCGTTCAGGGATGCGTTCGGCGGCGCGCCTTACATGACATATCGCGATGACGCCGTGCGCTGTGTGCAGGGCGAAGATCTGCTGCATGGCGTGAAGCTTCGCGAGGATGCGCCGACGACGCGGTTCATCGCGATGTGCTGTCAGTCGCCGATGTATCTGAAATATGCGCCGGGGTGGTGGGTGTCGATGTATCGCGACCGCTTTGGCGACGATGCTGCGCCAGTTCAGTTCCGGTCGCAGACACAGCACGCGAAGGCCACGCTGCCGCAAGATGTGCCGAGCTATCGCAACTTCCCGCCGGCGCTGTTCTTGCGACTGCTCAAGGCGAGGCTGGCGATGCTGTTCAGGGTACGCCCGCGTTAAGGGAGCGTTGTGCCTGCCGCGATATGAAAGTCGCGAACGCAAAGCCCAACAAGTGGTCCCGGCATGCGCAAGCGATTTCTGACTATTTGCAGGGCCTGCATCGTCGTCGGCATTTCGGTGTTCGGCTTCGCCAATCTTCTGCTGTTTCCAGATCAGCCTCTCGGCCGTTGCGACGGTCCTGGTGGGTATTGCGGGAAACATGGCGAGCCGCATACGGCGGCGGATTTTTACCGGTATCGAGATAGCCAGATGGCGTTGTTCGTCGCCTTTGCGGTCGGGTTGATCGGCCTGGTCATCATCGAATGGAAGAAGCCAAAGGATTAGCGTTGGTCGTCGAGTGCGCCGTCGCCGTGAAAACGAAGATCACGATCTGGGTTTAATGGGCGAAGCGGTAGCCAGATGTTGATGGCGCGCAATCCGGGCAAGATCCGCCAAATTTAATCTTTCCCGCGCCTTGAACTCTTGTGATTTCGTTCCCATTTCGTTCGCGTGGCCTGTGTTGGGCTAGCAGCGCCTTTCCGCTCCCACAGAAACCGTGGGGGCGGGGAGGGGGTATCGCTAAAACCGGAAAACAACTCTCAAGCAGTTGTGGGTCTCCGATAAGCGGCACCAAGGAAGGAAAGTTTGGGAGGGGGTACCCCCCCTCGAAAAGTCGAGGTTCAAATGGGCAAGCGAACGGGAAGACCGCGGGGCGCGCCGGCCGGGAATACCAACCGGCTGAAGCACGGGCTGTATTCAGCTGGGCATCGCGCCGAGCATGCGCAGATCGCCGCGCTGATCCGCGAGTCCCGCTATCTGGTGCGTCGTGCGCTGCTGTTCGTGAAGTTGCGGAAGGTGGTGCGGCGGTTGGCGGCGCGCACGGCCCCCTCCGGCCCTTCGGGCCACCTCCCCCGTGAACGGGGGAGGACTTTTGAGCGCCGCATGAGTTCTCCCCCGTTTACGGGGGAGATGTCGCGCTTGGCGCGACAGAGGGGGA
>DATJUS010000109.1:0-6613 GCA_035502175.1 Rhizomicrobium sp. | reverse complement strand
CCGGCCTCCACGCGAGGCTTCGGAGACGTCGGCAGCCGGAATGCGCGCAATTCATCCGGCGTCGCCAGCACGCCGAGACCATGCGCCATCTGTTTCCAGATGGCGTCGAATTCATTCGGCTTCTTGTGCTGGAGCTTACGGATGTGATCCAGGTCCTGGACATTGACATCGTCCGCGCCGGCAAAATGGCCGAGGCGATCGTTCAGCGATTGCCGGCGGCGCTTGTCCGTCCCCGCTTCCGCCAATTGCACCAGTGCGTCCTTTGCGGCGTCCCTGAATGCGATGCGGTTGGCGCGGGCGTCATTGGGATTCGGCGATGTCGGCAGGTAGACGGAAACGCAAACGTCGCGCACTGCGGCCAAAGTCTTGAAATCCGAGAGGGCGGGTATGTCGATGTGGAGCATCCGCTCTTCTCGCCCGCTTGAGACCAATTCGCCTTGATAATCGTCAATTCCGCGGCATCACGCCTTTCGTCTCACGAAAAAAGCCGGTCGTGCATCGTCGCGAATCCGTGCGCAATATTGCGTTGGGTCGGCTCAGGCCGCGTAGGCGTGCTGAAATTGACTGTTGTCAAGGCGCATGGCGCATCGAGGTGTCATGCGACTGAGTCTGGGCGGAACAATCATCAAAGGAGTTCGACCCATGGCGAAATCACCTATCCCGGGCGCAGGGGTCAGCCTTCGCATCAACGGCTCCGAGCATCTGCTGCAGATCGAGCCGCGGGTCACGCTCCTGGATGCGTTGCGAGAATATGCGCATCTCAACGGCACCAAGAAAGGGTGCGATCAGGGCCAGTGCGGCGCCTGCACGGTTCACGTCGAGGGACGGCGCGTCCTCGCTTGCCTGACGCTTGCGTCCCAGGTCGAAGGGCGGGCCATTACCACGATCGAGGGTTTGGCGGTCAACGGCAGCCTGCACCCGGTACAGGAGGCGTTTATCCGCCACGATGCCTTCCAGTGCGGATATTGCACGCCTGGTCAGATCATGTCGGCTGTCGCCTGTATCGACGAAGGCCGGACCGATTCGGACACGAGCATCCGCGAATATATGTCCGGAAATCTGTGCCGTTGCGGCGCCTATCCGCACATTGTCGCGGCTGTGCGCGATGCGGCGCAGGCGATGGATTCTGGTGGGGGGCGAGCACGATGAACAATTTCGAATACGTTCGGGCCACCGCCATTCCCGACGCGCTGAGGGCCGTCGCCAGTCAGGCTGGTTCCCGCTTCCTCGCTGGCGGCACCACCATGGTCGACCTCATGAAATGCGGGGTCGAGGTTCCTTCAGCGCTCATTGACATCACGCGCTTACCGGACCTCGATACCATCGTAGCCGGTCCGGCGAGCGTGCGCATTGGCGCGCTCTCAAAAATGAGCGATGTCGCCGATCACCCCAAGATCCGGGAGGAGTTCCCGGTTTTGTCGGAGTCGCTGTGGCGCGGCGCCTCGGCCCAACTGCGCAACATGGCGACTATCGGGGGCAATCTCATGCAGCGGACACGCTGCAGCTATTTCCGCGAACCAGGGGTCTACGGCGCCTGCAACAAACGCGATCCCGGTTCAGGCTGCGCAGCCGTTGGGGGCGTCAACCGCGGCCATGCTGTCTTGGGCACGAGTCCAAGCTGCGTCGCCACTAATCCAGGTGACTTTGCAGTTGCTCTCGTCGCCTTCGACGCTACTGTCTATGTTGAAGATGGCAGCCAACAACGGCGCATCCCGATCGATGACTTCTTCCTGGCGCCCGGCGACACGCCCCATGTTGAGCACCCGCTCTCGTCCGGTGAATTGATCGTCGCGGTCGAGGTTCCGACCTCCGTAGCGCTGCGCCGCTCGCACTACCTCAAGGTTCGCGACCGCGAGTCATACGAGTTCGCGGCGGCAAGCGCCGCTGTCGGCTTGGAGCTCGAGGCGGACGATCGCACGATCCGTGACGTCAGGGTCGCGCTCGGCGGCGTCGCCACGAGGCCGTGGCGGGCGCGTACCGTCGAAGGGGCGCTTGTCGGACGGACTTTCGACGAGCCGACTGTGCGGGCCGCAAGTCGCCTGGCCACCGAAGGCGCCGTCGACCATGGCGAAAACCGCTTCAAGATCGACCTGGCTCCCCGCGTCGTCGCGCGTGCGCTGCTGACCGTTGGAGGGATCGCCTGATGGCTGTCGCCAATTCTGAATCGCTGAAGAGCAACGGAACGTTTCTCGGTCGTCGCATCCCGCGTGCTGATGGCGTCGCGAAAGTCACCGGGCGAGCCGATTACGCCCTCGAACACGATTTGGCAGGCGTCGTCCATGCCGTGATCGTCGAGAGCACCGTGCCGTCGGGGCGCATCGGAAAGATCGATCTTGGCGCGGCGCGGACGATGCCGGGTGTACTGCGGATCTTGACCCATGCCGACGGCCTGCCGCTCAACAGCTGTCCCATGGTTCCAGCAGGCAGTGTCATGGAGAGCTTCTTGCCGCTCCAGGACGATCGTATCCGGTATAGCGGTCAACCCATTGCCCTCGTGGTCGCCGATAGCTTCGATCATGCGACCGAGGCTGCGGGCCGCGTGCGCGTCGACTACAAGACCGAGCTGGCCGTCGCCGACATCGATGACCCAACGGCTAGACCAATTGACGTCCCCGGGGCTCCGTCATCGGGTGGGGGCCGGGGCGACGCAAAGGGTGCGCTCGCGGCGGCCGCGGTGCGCATGGAGGCCGTCTACACCACGCCGCGCGAATATTCCTGTCCGATGGAGCCGCTTGGAGCAATCGCAGCCTTTGGCAATGACGGCGGTCTGACCGTTTGGATGCCGAGCCAATGGGCAGAGGGCGCCCGAAGGGCATTTTCCGACTGGTTTGCAATTCCGATGGAGAAGGTGCGCGTCATTTCACCATTCGTGGGCGGTGGCTTCGGAGTCAAGGTCACAGCTCACGCGGACTCGCTCCTCGCGGCGATGGCTGCGCGCGAAATGCGACGACCGGTAAAGCTGGCGCTGTCGCGTCCGCAGAACTTCACCGGCAACGGCTTACGGCCCGCGATACGGCAGAAGCTGACGCTCGGCGCCAGCGAAGACGGAAAGCTGCAGGCGCTCATTCACGAGAATACCAGTGAGACCTCCGTCGATGACGATTATGTCGAGGGTGGCGCGGCCACTGCCAAGGTCATGTATACCGTGCCGAACCTGAGTGCGACGCAGAAACTGGTGCGGGTCAGCTCCTTTACTCCGAGTTGGAAGCGCGCCCCCGGAGAAGCGATCGGCGCCTATGCGCTCGAAAGCGCGATGGATGAACTTGCCTACAAGCTTAAGCTCGATCCGATCGAATTGCGGCTACGCAACTATGCTGGCCAGGACCCTGAATCGGAGAAACCCTGGTCGACCCGCCGGCTCCGCGAAGCCTATGAAGCCGGCGCGCAGGCGTTTGGCTGGGAGCGACGCTCGCCGGAGCCGCGCTCGATGCGGGATGGCCACGATTTGATCGGATGGGGAATGGCGGGAGGAGCTTTCCCGAACGTGCACACGCCCGGGGAGGCGAGGGTCGCGATTGCCGCCGATGGTTCGGTCGATGTTGCATCGAGCGGCGCAGACATCGGCGGCGGTACCTACACCATCCTCGCTCAGACCGCCGCCGACGCGCTCGGCGTGCCGTTCGAGCAGGTGCGCGTTCAGCTAGGCGACACCAGCCTGCCGCGCGCACCGGTCGCCGGAGTCTCACAGATTGCCAATCTCCTGACCGGCGCAGTGGACAAGACCGCACGCGCGGCTCGCGAGGAGCTGTTGACGCTAGCGTCCAGTCATGCCGGTTCACCGTTCAAGGCCAAGCGAGTGAACGACTTCACGATCAAGGATGGAAAGATCGCGCCGACGGATGGCTCCGCAGAAGCCGTCATGATTGCCGAGCTGATGCGAATGGTCGGGCGTGATCGGATCGAGGTCACGCGCAACACCATGCCGGCCGACAAGGCGTCCTCCGAAACAGAGCAGCGCGACGCCTACGATAGCTTCAAATATATGCGCCCACCGTCATCTACCCATTCGACTTACGCATGGTGCGCGCAATTCGTGGAGGTTCGTGTCGACGAGGACTATGGAACCGTGCGCGTCCGCCGCATGGTCGGAGCCTTTGATTGCGGCAGGCTCTACAACCCCAAGCTCGCCGAAAGTCAGTGGAAGGGTGGCCTGATCATGGGAATGGGAGAAGCGCTTCTCGAAGCCATACACATCGATCGCCGCTATGCGCGAATCACCAATAATAACCTTGCCGACTACGTCGTGCCGGTGAACGCCGACGTCCCTGATATCGAGGTCATCTCAGTCGGCGAGCCGGACTTTCACGCCAGCGCCCTCGGCGGCAAGACAGTTGGTGAGATCGGCGTCGTCGGCGCTGCCGCCGCCATCGCCAATGCCGTGTTCCATGCCACCGGCAAGCGGGTGCGCGACCTGCCGATCACGATGGAGAAGCTGATGTAGGTGGGCGATCGGCCGATAACGTATGCCTTTAGAGGCTGGCTTTCGCATGCGGATCCCCCTGATCTCCCAGATAGGCGCCGACCAGCGCGACAGCGACGACGTTGCGTTGCAGAAAATGATACTCATCAGCGTTGTGTTGGCGTCCGCCGTTGCGGCGGCGCTGTGGGGTCTCACTTACATTGCCGTGGGAGCACGGATCGCCGGCGCCATTCCCGCGGTGTACAGCGTCTTGTCGCTGGCCAATACGGCTCTGTTCGCCGTCTTTCGCCACTACCACGCCTACCGGTTCACCCAGCTGATGCTGATCTTGCTACTGCCGTGGCTGATGACGATAAGTCTGGGCGGCTTCCACAATTCGAGCGCCGTCATCCTTTGGTCCACACTTTGTCCTTTGGGCGCTCTTGTCGTCCATGATCTCCGAGCCGCCTCCCGTTGGTTCTGGGTCTTCCTCGTCCTGCTCGCCAGCAGCGCGATTTTACCATCCCCTGGCGGCTCCGCCTCCCTGCCTTCTTCGATGGTCACCTTCTTCTATGTACTGAATATTGGCTGCGTCGTGAGCGTTGTCTTTGGGATGCTTTACTACTTCGTCGATAAGAAAAACTTGTTCCAAGCGCGCTCCGAAATGCTGCTGCTGAATATCTTGCCAATCGAGATCTCCAAGATACTGAAAGGCGAGCATCGCACGATCGCCGATCACTATGACGAGGCGAGTATCTTGTTCGCCGATGTGGTGCAGTTTACCCCACTGGCTCGGTCAATGTCGCCCATGGAACTGGTGGGGCTGCTCGACGAGGTTTTCATTTGTTTCGACTTGTTGGTCGAGAAATATCGTTTGGAGAAGATCAAGACAATTGGCGACTGCTATATGGTCGTCGCCGGCGTGCCAAGCCCGCGCGCCGACCATGCCCACGCGTTGGCGCGCTTAGCGCTCGAGATGCAAGCTTGCGTGGCCGAACGTGAATTCCACGGCAAGCAACTAACATTCCGAATCGGCATGAACTCAGGCCCGGTGGTGGCCGGCATCATCGGCCGGAAGAAGTTCATATATGATCTGTGGGGCGACGCCGTGAACATGGCCAGTCGCATGGAATCTCACGGCCAGAGCGAAGCCATTCAGATCACACACGCAACTTACGAACTGATTAAGGATGACTTCGTTTGCGAACCGCGTGGGACGATCGACGTCAAGGGATCGGGTGAAATGGAGATCTGGCATATCTTGAGTGAAAGGCCCAACGGCCTGAAATACTTGCCGGGGATGGCCGCTTGATGAGAGAGAACGCTGATTTCGCCGAGGCGTTCGCCTTTGGGGTCTGAGCCGAACGGGATGATGCTACGCAGGTCGAAGGGATCGAAGCTGATATTGCCATACTACATCGAGCGATCTCGTTCGCCGTACTTTGACATCGGTCGACTCAGCGCGCGTCTTCTCACGACACAGATTCTTAAACATGCATGTCGGTGAAGAAAGGAGTGCAGAATGACAAAGTTCGCGCTGTACGTTCCACTTGAGGCCAAGCCTGGGAAGGAGAAAGAGGTCGCGGACTTTCTGCGGTCGGCGGTTCCTTTGGTGAACGCCGAACCCGGCACGATCTCATGGTATGCGATTCAGGAAGGACCGTCCTCTTTCGCGATATTCGATACCTTTGACGACGAGACTGGACGCGACGCGCATCTCAACGGAAAGGTCGCCGCCGCGTTGATGGAGAAAATCACGGCAGGCGACATGTTCGACAAGAAACCTGAAATTCACAAATTAGGTATCATCGCGGACAAATCGGCGAAGTAATGGTCTGGCTGCCCTCCGTCGGTAGCGGGCACGCGGTACTATTTGTCGGTATTGGCACATCACGATTTTTCGTGGCGATGCATTAATCCCGTCGCGTTCGGAGCGACGCGGATATTCAGCGAACCGCGATTCCCGGATCGGATTCATGAGTGCGGCCCCAATAGGTCCACCGCTGTAACGGTCATTTGCGAGGGGCGGGTGTTGCCGCAGACATTGCCATCATCGCGCCTTTCTCATGCTGATTGTCGCGCCAGCGTCACGGCAACGGTAGCGCGTCGGTTTGCCGGCTAATGTATTATATACAATATAACATGGCGGATGACGATTTCGCCGGCTGCCCCGCCCGCGATCATCCGGCACGCCGTGCGGCTCTATATGCTTTT
>DATJUS010000108.1:0-13065 GCA_035502175.1 Rhizomicrobium sp. | reverse complement strand
GCCGCTGGAGATCAGCAGGCCCACCGTCGGCGCCTGATGCGGGAAGCGCGCGAACAACAACGCCGCGAGAGCTGCACCGGTCGTCTGCCCCAACAAACGTGCCGTGCCGAGCATGCCGCTGGCGCCACCGCTGCGTTCCTTCGGTGCGGCGCTGAGCATCGCGCGGTTGTTGGGCGACTGGAAAATCCCGAAGCCGAATCCGCACAGCGCCATGCGCCAGCCGAGATCGAGATAGGTCGGATGATCCGGCAGGAAGGCGAACGACAGCAGCCCCATCGCAAAACAGAAAAGCCCGACGCCGCCGAGCAGACCGGCCGAATAGCGATCCGCGAGCCGTCCTGCGAGCGGGGCCGCAAGTCCGATAGCAATGGGCCATGGCGTGATCAGAAGCCCGGTCTCCACCGCGCTGAAATGCAGTTCGTTCTGGAACAGGAACGGGATCGACACCAGCGACAGCATCTGTGCCACGAAAGATGCCACCGAGGTCGACACCGACAATGTGAAGATCGGGATCTTCAGTAAATCGACCGGCAGCAATGGAGCAGCAAGCGACAGCTGACGCTGCACCAGCAAATAGCCGAGCCCGATGGTTGCCAGCATCTCGACAAGAAACAGCGGGAAGCCTTCGCCATGGCCGAGCGCATCGACCGCGCCGATCAGAAGGCCGAACGTCGCCGCACTCAACACGGCGCTGACGATATCAAAACCATGCGGCGAGGGCTTGGTGCGCGGGAGCGAATAGAGACCAACCACAATCGCCGCGATACCGATGGGCACATTGACCGCGAACAGCCACGGCCAATTGGCAATGGCGAGGATCGCACTAGCAATCGTGGGGCCAATGGCGGACGCGACCGCCACCACCATCGCGTTGATGCCGATGCCGCGGCCGAGCAGCTTCTGCGGATAGATGAAGCGCAGCAGCGCGGTGTTCACGCTCATGATGCCCGCGGCGCCGAAGCCCTGGATCACGCGCGCCAGCGCGAGCAGCGGCAAGGTTGGTGAGAACGCGCAGCCCAGCGACGCCACCGTGAACAGGACAAGACCGGCGAGATAGACGCGGCGGTATCCCATGATGTCCCCCAGCGACGACAGCGGCAGCAGCGAGATCGTGATCGCGAGCTGATAGCCGTTCACGATCCAGATCGACAGCGCCGGATCGGTATGCAGATCGGCCGCGATGGTCGGCAGCGCCACATTGGCGATGGCGGAATCGATCACCGCCAGCGTCACACCCAGTCCGATGGCGACAATCGCCCAGTAACGCTGCGGAAGCGGCAAACCGTCTGTCATTGCGGGTCTGATACTGCCTCGGGACGCCGCGTGCAACGCGGTGGCGCTCACAAATTTCGACGCTAAACTTCACGCCATGATCGCCTGCTACACCGACAAACTGAGCGTCTTTCCGGGCGAGCGCTTTTCGCTCCACGCCTCGGCGGACAAAGGTCCCTGCCGTCTGGAGATCGCGCGCGTCGGCGCAGGCCGCGATGTCGTTTCTGTCAGGGACAACATCGAAATTGGCAGTCATCAAACGCCGCCGGACGCAGACCGCGATGGCTGTGGCTGGCCAGTCGCGCTGACCGTCGATGTCGGCGATTGGAAGAGCGGCTATTACGATATCACGCTCACCGACAGCGCAGGCGAGACAGCGCATCACTTCGTCTGCGTGAAAGCGAGAAGCAAGGCGCGCGCCGTTCTCGTGCTCGCGACCAACACGCTGCACGCCTACAACTGGTGGGGCGGCGCGAATGCCTATTGCGATGTGACGTCGCTGATGACGGGCAAGCTGAAAATGCCCGACGCGATGGCGCGTGGCATTGGACGGTTGTCGGCGCTGCGCCCATTCACGCAAATGCTGCTCGCGCCGCCAGCCGATGTGCCGCGCCTCGTCAACGCGCGCAAACGCGGGTTCCGCGAGAAGAGCTGGGCCGGTGAAAACCCGGACTGGTCGCGCAGCCACGGCGTCTCGCCTTATGAAGCCTCCGCCGGATTCTTGAATCGCTGGGAACATGCGTTCGTGCGCTGGGCTGAGGGCGAAGGAATCGCGTTCGATTACCTCACCGACCGCGATCTCGACAGCGATGCGTCGGCGCTCGACGGGTATGATTGCGTTTTCCTTGTCGGGCACAGCGAATACTGGTCGGGACCGGAACGCGATGTCATCGAGGCATTCGTCGATCGCGGCGGGAAGCTCGCCATCTTTTCCGGCAACACCGCGTTCTGGAAAGTGCGCTGGGACGGCGACACGATGGTCTGCCACAAATGGGCAGGCGAGACCGCGGAGAGCGTCGCGCCGAAAGAGGCCACGCATCTGTGGTCGCATCCGATGTTCGCGCGGCCGGAGGCGGAGATCACCGGTCTCAGTTTCATCTATGGCGGCTATCATCGCCTTGGCCTGTGCGCGGCGCGCGGCGTTGGCGGTTACACGATCTATCGCAACAAGCATTGGACGCTGGAAGGTTGCGATCTCTTCTACGGCGATGTGATCGGCGATGCGATCCCGCTGATCGGATATGAGAACGATGGCTGCCTGTTCGAATTCGATGTCGATGGATTGCCCGCGCCGCTGCCGGGCCTCGGCGTGCCGAAGAATCTCGAGATCGTCGCCTTCGCACCGGCGGCATTCGCGGAGCCTGCCGACAATCCCTATCGCCCGCTGATCCCGCCGGAGCAGCTGGGCGTCGTGGCGCAGATCGCATACGGCAGCGACAATGCCGCGGCACAGGCGCGCGTGACGCGCGGCCATGCGGTGATGGCGTCGTTCAAGCGCGGCAAGGGCGAGGTGTTCAACGGCGGCACGACGGAGTGGGCGCACGGCCTCGCCGCGGGCGATCCGTTCATCACACAGATCACCCGCAACGTGGTGAAACGTTTCCTGGCCTAGTGCGCCAGCGCCTTTCGGACCGCTGCGGTGTAGGCGTCATGCGCCATCCAGTATTTGGGATCGTCGGCGACCGGCCAAGCGCTGTTGGTCACGATCAACAGATCGTCCTTGGCGTCGATGAAGATCGTCTGCCCGAAGATGCCCTCGGCTTCGAACGTGCCATCCGGGTGGATCCACCAGAAATAGCCGTAGCCGAGATCGCCCTCGTCGCTCTGCACATGCTTGGACGATGCGTCCTTGACCCAACCGTCGGGCAGCACGCTCTTACCGTCGACCATGCCGCCATGCATGAAGAACAGGCCGAAGCGCGCATAGTCGCGCAATGTCATCGAGATGCAGCAGCCGCCGTGCTCATAGCCCGACGTGTCGAGCATCCACACCGCATCCTGCTCCGTGCCGATCTTCGACCAGATTTTTTCCGACAGGTAATCGGCGAGATGTTTCTTGGTCGCGCGGCTGACAAGGATACCGGTCAGTTCGGTCTCACCGGTATCGTAGTGAAACGTTGTGCCCGGCTTGTGCGCACGCGGCAGCTTCGCCATGTAACCCACGACCGGGTCCATGCCGTCCTTGCGCGCGGGCTGGAACGCGAACGAGTTCACATCCGATTTCGGATCGGTGTAATCCTCGTTCCATTTCACGCCCGACCGCATGGTGATAAGATCGCCAACCGTCACGCCGTCATAGGCTGTGTGCTTCAACTCCGGCAGATAGTCGGTCACAGGTGCCGCGAGACTCTTGATAGTGCCGTCCTTGATCGCCGCACCGACCAGTGTGGACGTCACGGATTTTCCGACGGAGAAGCTTGTCCAGCGATCATGCTCGGTGCGGCCGAGGCCATAGCGCTCGAGCAAAACTTTGCCGTGATGGATCACGATCAGGCCGGAGGACTTGTTGGCCTTCATGAACGCGGCGGTGTCGTAATGCGCGCCCTTGTAATCATAAGAGACATCGAACGGCTTGGTATCGCGCGGCAGTTCTGAAACCGCAGCACCACGCTTGATCACACGCGTCGGAAAAATCTTTTCGATGTTCTTGTAGCCGAGCGCCTGCTCCGCCGGTGTCCAGAACAAGAATTTTGTTGCGTCCGGCATTTTCTCTGCCGCGCTCGCAGCGCCGCACAGCAACGCCGCCGCGCCAATCAAACAAATGTGAGACCTCGTCATGCCTTGCCCCTTCAAAAAAATCTACGCCGTACAAAACGGAACCGACGCCCAATGAAAACATTGACACATTTCCGGGACATTCCGCCCAAAGAAAACTGTTAGGCGGGATCGGGGCATTTCCAAAAGGAGAAAATAATGTTGCGTAACACACTCTTCGTCGCCGCTGTCGTGGCCGTTGCCGGATTGAGCAGTCAGGCGATTGCGCAGTCGAGCCCGGATACCAGCTCGACGCAGACCTCCACGCCCAGCACGCCGAGCCCGGATACATCGACGACCGCGCCGGCACCTTCGGGATCGCAAACACCGGCTCCGCAGACTCCGGCGCCGGCACCGCAGCCCGATCCCTCGTCACAGCCGCACTAACCGGGAAGGGAGCGCTGCAAACACGGCGCTCCCTTCGCCTCTCGAAAAGGAGAACATCCATGTTGCGATATGCACTTCTTGGATCGGCGCTCTATGTCGGATTGAGCTGCGTTGCTTTTGCAGCGCCGACCGGCACGGACTCGACCACCGCGACCATGCCGCCGGGCGAGCAGAATACGATTCCGACCGATCGCGCGACGGTGAACGCGGAGAAGAACGCGAAGAAAAAGAAGAAACCCGACGCAACGCAGACCGACAGCAAGACGACTCCGTCCGACACAAAGACCACCACGCCGCCACCCCCGGACCAGTCCCCGACGCCCCCGCCCGATCAGACGCAGGCGGCGCCGTCACCCGGCGAGCCACAGTCGCAACCGCCGGGCCAGTCCCAGCCGATGCCCGGACAGGAGCCTTCGCCCCCGCCGCATTAGCCGCGCGCGCATATGCGCGGCGTGCATGACGGTCACGATCACCTGTTCATGTATCGACGCGCAATAACGCGCACCGACGATTATCGGAAATTAGAAAAGGGTTTCCGATGATCGTGCGTATTTTTCTGGCGGGCAGTTTTCTCTGCGCCGCGACGGCGATTGCCGATACACCGCCGTCGCCGAAAGCGCAGAGCATCGCCAAGGGCGTGTGGCTGATCCTGGGCGGGATACTTCCGAACCGCCAGCCGGACGGCAACACGATCATCTTCGATGCGCCGCAGGGCCTGATCGTGATGGATACGGGCCGCCACATATGGCATCGCGAGGCGATCCTCGAATTCGCGAAGGCGCAGAACAAACCCATCGCCGCGATCGTCAACAGCCACTGGCATCTCGATCACGTCAGCGGCAATCCCGATATCCGCGCGGCGTATCCGAACCTCAAGGTCTATGCGAGCAATGCGATCGACGATGCGCTGACCGGCTTCCTCAAGAAGAGCGCCGCCGATGCGCAACCCTATCTCGACAGCGGCAAGCTTCCGCCCGACACCGCGGAAGACGTCCGCAACGACATGGCGACCATCAAAAACGGAAAGGCGTTGCGTCCCGATGTCGTGGTCGACAAATCTGCGACGCGCGTTATCGCTGGAAAGAAGCTTGCGATAAATCTCGCGGCCAATGCGGCGACCGATGGCGATGTGTGGGTCTACGATCCGGCAATGAAGATCGCGGTGTCCGGCGACCTGATCACCCTGCCCGCGCCGTTCCTCGACACCGCGTGCCCCGCAGGCTGGAGCAAGGCGATGGGTGACATCGAGAAAACCGGATTCACGAGAATCATTCCCGGCCACGGCGCGCCGATGAACCGGGCGCAGTTCGGCACCTACCGCAAGGCGTTCGACGATTTCATCGCGTGTGCCGCATCAACGCGCGACGAGAAGGAATGCGCGGCGGACTGGACGAAAGCCGTGAGTAGCCTGCCCGGCGCGGGGCCAGACGCCAAGGCACAGGGTATGGCGGTGTATTACGTGAAGGATGTCCTCCGCGCCCACAACGGTAAGAGCGCGGAGTGTAAGATTTAGCCGGAGCGCTCAGCGCGTCGGGACCGGGGCTTCGCCGCGATAGTCGTAGAAGCCGCGGCCGGTCTTCTTGCCGAGCCAGCCGGCTTCGACATACTTCACCAGCAACGGGCACGGGCGATACTTCGAATCCGCAAGGCCTTCGTACAGCACCTGCATCACGCTCAGGCACGTATCGAGGCCGATGAAATCGGCGAGCTGCAGCGGACCCATCGGGTGATTGGCGCCGAGCTTCATCGCGGTGTCGATCGCTTCGACGTTACCGACGCCTTCGTACAGCGTGTAGACAGCTTCGTTGATCATCGGCATCAGGATGCGGTTGACGATGAAGGCCGGGAAGTCTTCGGCATAGGCCACCGTCTTTCCGACGCGGCGCACGAGTTCGAGCGCGGCCTGGAACGTGGTGTCGTCGGTCGCGATGCCGCGGATCACTTCCACCAGCTGCATCATCGGCACCGGATTCATGAAATGCAGGCCGATGAAATGCTCCGGCCGGTCGGTCGAGGACGCAAGGCGCGTGACGGAGATCGACGACGTGTTGGTCGCGATCAGCGTGTTCTTGCCGATGCGCGGGCACAGGTCCTGGAAGATCTTGCGCTTGATGTTCTCGTCTTCGGTCGCGGCCTCGATCACCAGGTCACGGTCCTGCATCGCGTTCATGTCCTGCGAGACATGGATGCGGCCGAGCGCTGCTTCCACAGCATCGTCCTTGATGAGGCCGCGCGCGGCCTGACGCATCATGTTCTTGCCGATGCGGTCCTTGGCCTGCGCCAGCTGATCCGCGTTGATGTCTTCCAGCATGACATCGAAGCCCGCGAGTGAGAGGACGTGGGCGATACCGTTGCCCATCTGACCCGCGCCGATTACGCCGATGCGTTCCATACCCATGATACGTTCCTTGACTTACTTGTAGCCGAGCTTGGTGAGTTCTTCGTCCATCTCCGGGATCGCCTTGAACAGGTCTGCGACCAGTCCGTAATCGGCGATCTGGAAGATCGGTGCTTCTTCGTCCTTGTTGATCGCGGCGATGACCTTGGAGTCCTTCATGCCCGCCAGATGCTGAATGGCGCCGGAGATGCCGACTGCGATGTAGAGATCGGGTGCGACCACCTTGCCGGTCTGTCCGACCTGATAGTCGTTCGGCACGAAGCCCGCATCGACCGCCGCGCGCGAGGCGCCGACGGCGGCATGGAGCTTGTCTGCGATCTTGTCGAGCATGTGGAAATTGTCGCCCGACTGCATGCCGCGACCGCCGGAGATGATGATCTTGGCCGAGGTGAGTTCGGGACGCTCCGACTTCGACAGCTCTTCGCCGACGAATTTGGAGATGCCGGGATCGGCAGCCGCAGCCACCTTTTCAATCGCAGCCGAACCGCCATCCGCCGCCGCTTTGAACGTGGTCGTGCGGACGGTGATGACTTTCTTGCCTTCCGGCGCCTGCACGGTGGCGAGCGCGTTGCCCGCATAGATCGGGCGCACGAACGTGTCGGGCGAAACGACGGAGAGAATTTCGCTGACCTGCGGCACGTCGAGCTTCGCGGCGACGCGCGGCATGTAGTTCTTGCCGTTGGTCGTCGCGGGGCTAAGGATCGCGTCGTAGTTGCCCGCGAGCGACAGGATCAGCGTCTCCATCGTCTCGGCGACCATCTTGGCATAGAGCGCATCGTCGGCGACGAGCACCTTCTCCACACCGGCGATCTTCGAAGCAGCCTGCGCAACCGCATCGCAACCCTGGCCCGCGACGAGGATGTGCACCGGGCCGCCGATCTGCGTGGCGGCGGTGACGACCTTCGCGGTCGAGTCCTTGAGCGTTGCGTTGTCGTGTTCGGCGATAACGAGAGTGGCCATATCAGATCACTCCCGCTTCGTTCTTGAGCTTGTCGAGCAGCTCGGCAACGGTCTTCACCTTCACGCCGGCCTTGCGCTTCTCAGGCTCGGTCACTTTCAAGGTCTTCAGACGCGGCGTGACGTCGACGCCGTAATCGGCAGGCGACTTTTCGTCGATCGGCTTCTTCTTCGCCTTCATGATATTCGGCAGCGAGGCATAGCGCGGCTCGTTGAGACGAAGATCGACGGTCATCACCGCCGGAAGCTTCACCTCGACAGTCTGAAGGCCGCCATCGATTTCGCGTTCGATGTCGGCCTTCCCATCTCCCAGTTCGAGCTTGTGCGCGAACGTGCCCTGCGGCCAGCCAAGAAGGGCTGCGAGCATCTGGCCCGTCTGATTGCTGTCGTCGTCAATCGCCTGCTTGCCGGTGATCACCAGCGCAGGCTGTTCGGCATCGCAAATGGCTTTCAGGATTTTCGCGACCGCCAGCGGTTCAACTTCGCCGTCGGTCTTCACGAGGATGCCGCGATCGGCGCCCATCGCGAGCGCGGTGCGGATCGTTTCACTCGCCTGCGCCGGTCCGATGGAGACAGCGATGACTTCCGTCGCCTTGCCCTTCTCCTTCAGACGCACCGCTTCCTCGACGCTGATTTCGTCGAAGGGGTTCATGGACATCTTCACATTGGCGAGGTCCACGCCGGACTGGTCGGCCTTCACGCGGACTTTGACGTTGTAGTCGATCACCCGCTTGACGGGCACGAGTACCTTCATGACTGAGCAGATCCCTCGGAGTGGGCGGGCGTTTTTTCGCGTCCGGCATTACCCGTCCGCAACCTTGGTTGTGCCCCGCCCTTTGTGCGGCGCAAAAACTAGGTCCGGGAATGACCGTCTGTCAACGAAGCTTCACGCCGGAATTGTTGACCAAACGGCGGCCCGGTTTGAGCCGGAATTTTGGTTGCAGCGCAGCAATTTAGCACCCCCGCGTCATTCCGCCGCGCCTTGCATATGCGCGGCGAATGCCGCCGCCAGGCTTTCGCGGAGCCATTTGTTGCCGGGGTCGTTGCTGGCGCGCACGTGCCAGATGATCGCCGATTGCTGCTCGGGCAACTTCACCGGCAGCTCATGGGCGACGATGTCGAAGTTCTTCGCGATCTCGCGATAGAACCAGCGTGGCAGGATACCGACGAGATCGGTGCGCTCGATCACCATCGGCACGGCCCAGAGCTTGTTGGCGGAATAGACTTCCCGCCGCTTCACCCCGTGCGCCATGAGGTTGGTCGATGGCGTGAGCATGTTGCGCAACTCCGGCACCAGCACGACATAGGGAAGCGCGCGGATCGTTGCGAGATCGATCGGCCCCGAAATCCCGGGATGGCCACGGCGTGCAAGCAGCACCACATCGGTCCCGCCCAGCACGATGCTTTCGAGTTCGGGCGTGAGCGGCGGCGCGATATGCACGACCAGATCGACCGTGCCGTCGCGCAGTTCCTTGATGTAGTCGATGCGGAAAGCCGACAGGCCTTCGATCGTCACATGCGGCGCCTGGTCGGTGATCGTGCGCAGGATGGGCGGCATCATGATGGGCTCGAACACATCCGGCATGACGACGCGGAAATGGCGGCGATAGCTCGAAAGGTCGAGCGTCTCCGGCGCGAGCTGGTGGCCGATCATCGCAAGCGCGTCGCGCACCGTCTGCGCGATCTCATCGGCCTTGAGCGTCGGCTCGACGCCGCGCCGCCCACGCACGAACAGCGGATCGCCGATGAGGTCGCGCAGCCGCGACAGTGCGTTCGAGACCGCGGGTTGGGACAACGAAAGCTGCTCGGCTGCACGGGTGATGTTGCGCGCGGTATAGACCGCGTCGAACACGACCAGAAGATTGAGGTCGAGGTGCTTGAGATTGACGGCCATTGCGGGGCGATCCGGCACTATTCAGCACCTGAATATCACAAATTCATCCCGGATATTTCTGCAAAACCAGGGCGATTTGACCTGCGACCCGCGCTTCGCCTCGGTCCAATCGTCGCAAATCATCGCCGCCGCGACTCATTTCCACGGTGAATACCGACTATTCAAATTGAGAATTTTTTTCTTGGCGCGATGCGCCCTAGCGTCCATGGCGCAGAAATCTCTCAGGGAAAACCATGCGTCAGCATTCGCTCACCTCCTTTGCCTGCATCGTTGCGCTGGTCCTCACCGCCACGGCGGCCGAAGCCCGTAGTCCGTGGCTGTTCCTGAGTCCGCCACAGGGCGGCGTCTCCATGGAGGTGACCGCGATCGGCGCGCACGCGCACATCATCGGCACCTATACCGCCGGTGGCGGCGCCCGTCATGCTTACCTGCGCAAGCCGGACGGCACCGTCGCCAATATCGATATGCCCGGCATGTCTTTGACAACGGTGCAGGGTGTCAACGCCAAAGGCGCGGTCACCGGCTATGTCGAATCCTCCGGCGGCACCGTGAGCGGATTCATGCGCGATGCGGGTGGCAGCTATTCGACATTCGACGTGCCCGGCGTCACCAGCACCACGCCGCATGCGATCAGCGGCAAGGGCGCGATCGCGGGCGATGCCGAACTCAGCGATGGAAGCACGGAAGGCTTCGTGCGCGACCGGCATGGCAATATCGCAACCTTCACCGTGCCGGCGATGACGGGACTCCAGACGATCGCCATCAACGACAAGGGCGCCGTCGTCGGAAACTTTGAAAGCAACACGGGCGTGCACGGCTTCCTGCGCAGCGCGAACGGATCGATCACCACGTTGAGCGTGCCGGGCGCGCTCAACACCACGGTGACGGGCATCAATCTCGGCGGACAGATCGTGGGCTACTACGATGTCGGCGGAAATCCGGCGCCGCATGGATTCGTGCGTGCGGCGAACGGCACGTTCACGACGATCGATGTCGCGGGCGCCGGCATCGCGACAGCGGCCGCCACCGAGGTGTCGGGCATCAACATGCTTGGCCAGATGACGGGCTTTTTCGAAGATACGGGCGGAAGGCTCCACGGCTTCGTGCGCGACGCAAGCGGCACATACACGCAGCTCGACGCGCCCGGCGCGACACAGACCGGCGCGCTCGGCATCGCGGCAAACGGCAAGATCGTCGGCAGCGCGGACGGCACGAAGGCGTACCGGCTGAACGCACGCGGCTGGGAGTAACCTTCGCCAATGGTGCTATTCAGCGTTTGAATATCAGCCATTCAGACAAAAAAGTTCTCCCGGAGTAAGGGCTTACCTAGCCTCCCCGCCGCATCATCCGGGGGAAGCTCATGGTCGCCTACCGCAAAGCATTGTTCCTGGCGCTTCTTGCACTGGCGGCAGCCGGCACGGACGCACAGGCTAAGCAGCCTTGGCTCTTCTTCAACACGCCAGGTGCACAACAACTCCAGCCCGCGGCAATCAGCGGTCACAATCATATCGTGGGAAGCTACCTCACCAGCGACCATGCGGCGCATGCGTTCCTGCGCACGCCGGATGGCGCGCTCGCGACGATCGATCCGCCAAACGCTGTCATAGCCTACGGCATCGGGGTCAATCTTGCCGGAACGACGGCAGGCTATTACGTCACGTCGGGCGGCGCCGAGCTGGGCTTTGTCCGCGATGCTGCAGGCAACTACCAGGATGTCGCCGTGCCGGGTGCGGTCGCGACCAGCGTCATGGCCATCAATGACAAGGGCATCGCCGCGGGCATTTACGGCGGCGGCGCGGGACAGCTGCCATTTGTGCGCGCGGCGGACGGTTCGATCACGACGTTCACGCCGCCGTCGGCCCAGATCGCCGTGACCGTCGCCATCAACAGCAAGGACCAGATCGCTGGATACTATTTCGGCAATTCTGCCGTCAGCAGCGGTTTCCTGCGAGATCGCCACGGGACCATCACCGTTTTCGCCGTTCCCGGCGCCATGACGACCACCGTGGCAGGCATGAACGACAAGGGCGAGATTGCCGGGTACTATAATGTGGGTGAAACATATGCCCCGCACGGTTTCGTTCGTGCGCCGGACGGAACGATCACCACGTTCGACGTCGCCGGCCCCGGCATTGCGACGGCGCAGACGACGCAACCTTCAAGCATCAACTATCTGGGCGAGATCGTCGGCTGCTACACCGACACCTCCAACGCGGGTCATGGCTTCGTACGCGAACCGGACGGCACCTTCAGGCAACTGGACGCGCCGGGGAGCACTGAGACCTGCGCAACCGCCATCGGCGCCGATGGCAAGATCGTCGGCTCCATCGACGGTACGCAGATGGCCTTCCGCCTGAACCGCAAGGGCTGGAAAGGCAGGTCGCGTCAATAGTTGAGCGCGAAGCCCGCACACTCTGGCTCCCGCTTGAATCGAAAAGAACGGACAGCCGAAGCGCGTGCGCTATTTCAGCGTCGTGAGATAGGCTACGACATCCGCGCGCTGGCCGGCGTCGCTGATGCCGGCGAAGGCCATGTGGTTGCCGGGGACGACCGCGGCGGGATGCTCGATATAGGCGTCGAGCTTTTCGACGCTCCAGGTGATGCCGGAGTTCTTCATCGCGCCGGAATAGTTGAAGCCTGCGGCGATGCCCGCCTTGCGTCCGACAATGCCGAAGAGATTGGGACCGAGACCATTGCCACCGTCCTTGTCGACGCGATGGCAGATCGCGCAGCGCTGAAACACCGTCTTGCCCTTGCCCACATCACCGGCGGCGTACGCCGCACCCGTCACCGCGACCAGCGCAAACGCTGCAATCATCGTTCTGAACATTGTCATCTGAATCTCCCCCGAGTGAATTACTTCTTGAGTTCGTCTTTGGCGGTTTCGATCGCGGCGCGGAAGGCGACCGGATTCGCAATCACCGGAAGCGTCACCGCGTCCACGCCGGTGCCTTCGATGCGCACATGGCCATAGCCGAGCAGGCTGCCGAAGAAACCCTGATCGACGCGCACGCCTTCGATATTGTTCAGCGACAGCTCTTCGGTGTGCAGCGAGAACAGGCCGGTCTTCTTCACCAGCCGGTGCGAGGTGACGGCGATCTCCGTCGTCGCTTTGCGGATGAGCATCGGGATCACGAAGATCAGGCCCACCACGGTGCAGGCAAGCAGGATCGCGAGCAGCGTATAGGACCAGTGAAAATGCGCCTCGGCGACGACCCGCTCATTGGCGCCGAGCGATTGCTGGATATAGGACATGAACCTCTCCGGGTTGGCCGCGACCTTTATATAGGGGCTTTCGAGAAATTCCTCCCCCGTTTACGGAGGAGGTGCGGAGCGTAGCGAGGCGGAGGGGGAAAGTCTGCGGCAATGCCCCCTCCGTCTGTCCGCTCGCGTTGCTCGCAGA